>NZ_QETJ01000025.1:0-50528 GCF_003105095.1 Pseudomonas sp. NDM
CTTCATCGCCTGATGCACCGCTTTCGCGAGCAGGCTCGCTCCCACAGGTTTTGTATTCGCAAACCTTAGCGGCCGAGGTAAACCTCGATCACCCGCTCGTTTTCCTGCACTTGCTCAAGCGAGCCTTCCGCCAGCACGCTGCCTTGGTGCAGCACCGTGACGTGGTCGGCAATCGAGCCGACAAAACCCATGTCGTGCTCGACCACCATCAACGAGTGCTTGCCCGCCAGCGACTTGAACAATTCAGCAGTGAACTCGGTTTCGGCGTCGGTCATGCCCGCCACGGGTTCGTCGAGCAGGAGCAGTTGCGGGTCCTGCATCAGCAACATGCCAATCTCGAGGAACTGCTTCTGCCCGTGGGACAACAGCCCGGCCTGGCGATTGACCGAGGTGGTCAGGCGAATCGTCTCCAGTACTTCGCTGATGCGGTCCTTCTGCTCGCCGCTCAAACGCGCACGCAAACTGGCCCACACCGACTTGTCGGTCTTCTGCGCCAACTCAAGGTTTTCAAACACGCTCAGAGCTTCGAACACCGTCGGTTTCTGAAACTTGCGGCCGATGCCGGACTGGGCGATCTGCACTTCGCTCATCTGCGTCAGATCCAGCGTTTCACCGAACCAGGCCTTGCCGTGGCTGGGGCGGGTCTTGCCGGTAATCACGTCCATCAGCGTGGTCTTGCCGGCGCCATTGGGGCCGATGATGCAGCGCAGTTCACCGACGCCGATATACAGGTTGAGATTGTTCAGCGCACGGAAGCCGTCGAAGCTGACGCTGATGTCTTCCAGGGTCAGGATCGTGCCATGGCGCGTATCGAGGCCGGGGCCGACGCGCTGGCCGAGGCCGATCGAGTCGCGACTGGTGCCTTCGTCCTTGTTCGGCTCCACGGGAAAGAACGCAGGTTCCAGCATGAATTCCGCACTCGCTGTGACTCTCATTGTTCACCTCGTTTCTTCAGCAGACCGATCACGCCTTTGGGCAGGTACAACGTCACGACGATGAACAGCGCGCCGAGAAAGAACAGCCAGTACTCCGGGAAGGCCACGGTGAACCAGCTCTTCATGCCATTGACCACACCGGCGCCGAGCAACGGCCCGATTAGCGTGCCGCGCCCGCCAAGGGCGACCCACACCGCCGCTTCGATGGAGTTGGTCGGTGACATTTCGCTCGGATTGATGATGCCTACTTGCGGCACATACAGCGCACCGGCCAGACCACACAGCACGGCGCTCAACACCCAGACGAACAACTTGAAACCACGCGGATCGTAGCCGCAGAACATCAGGCGGTTTTCCGCATCGCGCAGGGCGGTCAACACCCGTCCGAATTTGCTCTGTGCCAGGCGCCAGCCAATGAACAGGCTCGCCACCAGCAACAACACCGTAGCGAGAAACAGCACCGCGCGGGTGCCCGGCTCGGTGATGCCGAAACCGAGAATCGTGCGGAAGTTGGTGAAACCGTTGTTGCCGCCAAACCCGGTCTCGTTGCGGAAAAACAGGAGCATGCCGGCGAAGGTCAGGGCCTGGGTCATGATCGAGAAATACACGCCCTTGATCCGCGAGCGGAAGGCGAAGAAGCCGAACACCAGCGCCAGCAAGCCCGGGGCCAGCACCACCAGGCACATGGCCCAGAGGAAGCTGCTGGTGCCGCTCCAGTACCACGGCAATTCGCTCCACGACAGGAAGGTCATGAACGCCGGCAAGCCATCGCCAGCGGCCTGACGCATCAGGTACATGCCCATCGCATAACCGCCGAGGGCGAAGAACAGACCGTGGCCCAGCGACAGCAGGCCGGCGTAACCCCAGACCAGGTCCAGCGCGAGGGCGACGATGGCGTAGCAGAGAATTTTGCCGACCAGGGTCAGCGTGTAGGCCGAGACGTGCAGGGCATTGTCCGGCGCGAGCAATGACAGCAGCGGCAGTACGATCAGCAGCGCAAGGATCACACCACCGACCGCGAGCGTGGCTTTCGGCCCGGCCTTTTGTGTAGCCGTGACTAACAGAGGCTGGTTCATCAGTCGATCACCCGTCCTTTCAGTGCGAAGAGACCTTGCGGACGTTTCTGGATGAACAGAATGATCAGCGCGAGGATGAGGATCTTGCCAAGCACCGCACCGATCTGCGGTTCGAGAATCTTGTTGGCGATGCCTAAGCCAAACGCAGCGAGCACGCTACCGGCCAACTGACCGACGCCGCCGAGCACCACCACCAGGAACGAGTCGATGATGTAGCTCTGGCCCAGATCCGGGCCGACGTTGCCGATCTGGCTCAGCGCCACGCCGCCCAATCCGGCAATGCCCGATCCGAGGCCGAAGGCGAGCATGTCGACGCGCCCGGTCGGCACCCCGCAGCAGGCGGCCATGTTGCGGTTCTGGGTGACGGCACGGACGTTGAGGCCGAGCCGGGTTTTGTTCAGCAGCAGCCAGGTCAGTACTACAACGAACAATGCGAAAGCAATGATGACGATGCGGTTGTACGGCAGCACCAGATTGGGCAGCACTTGAATGCCGCCGGACAGCCATGCCGGGTTCGCTACTTCAACGTTCTGTGCGCCGAATACCAGACGCACCAGTTGAATCAGCATCAGGCTGATGCCCCAGGTCGCCAGCAGGGTTTCCAGCGGCCGACCGTAGAGATGACGGATGACCGTGCGCTCCAGCGCCATGCCGATGGCCGCGGTGACGAAAAACGCCACCGGCAGCGCAATCAGCGGATAGAACTCGATGGCCTGCGGCGCGTAACGCTGGAACATCAGTTGCACCACGTAGGTCGAGTAGGCGCCGAGCATCAGCATCTCGCCGTGGGCCATGTTGATCACGCCGAGCAGGCCGAAGGTGATGGCCAGACCGAGGGCGGCGAGCAGCAGAATCGAGCCCAGCGACATGCCGCTGAACGCCTGGCCGAGCATTTCGCCGATCAGCAATTTGCGCTTGACCTGAGCGAGACTGGTTTCGGCGGCGGTACGTACGCCGGCATCGCTTTCCACGCCGGGTTCAAGCAAGCCTTCAAGGCGTGTGCGCGCCAGCGGATCACCGGTTTCACCGAGCAGGCGTACAGCGGCGAGGCGCACCGCCGGATCCGCATCGACCAGTTGCAGATTGGCCAGCGCCAGGCTCAGGGCGGCGTGGACACGTTCATCTTTTTCGCCAGCCAGTTGCTGGTCGAGGAATCTCAGCTGCGCGGGTTTCGCGCTTTTCTGCAATTGCTGTGCGGCAGCCAGACGGATTTTGCCGTCAGCGGCGAGCAGTTGATGGCTGGCCATGGCGGTGTCGATCAGACCCCGCAGGCGATTGTTCAGGCGCAGGGTCTTGCTTTGGCCGTCGATGGTCAGCGCACCTTGTTGCAGGGCATTGAGCAACTCGATACGTGCCGGATCGGGCTGCGCGGCCCAGGTTTCCAGGAGCCTGGCCTGTTGCATCGGGTTGGCCGCGACGAAGTCTTCGGCGTCGCCGGCGTGGGCGAGCATGGGCAGCAACAGTGCGATGGCACAGATGAATCGGAAAAGGGCAGTGGGCATGGTCAGTCGCCTTGACGCGGACATTGTAGGAGCGAGCCTGCTCGCGAAAGCGGTCTGTCAGTCACATGGATGTTGCATGTGCCGACGTCTTCGCGAGCAGGCTCGCTCCCACAGGGAATTGCATCAGCCTCACGCCAGGCGCGAGACTGACATCCGGTGACTCAGTTGCTCTTCACCGCATAATCCGGCTTCTTGTCGTTGCCCTGAATGAACGGGCTCCACGGTTGTGCGCGGATCGGGCCTTCGGTCTGCCACACGACGTTGAACTGACCGTCGCTCTGGATCTCGCCGATCATCACCGGTTTGTGCAGGTGGTGGTTGGTCTTGTCCATGGTCAGGGTGTAGCCCGATGGCGCGGCGAAGGTCTGCCCGGCCAGTGCATCGCGAACCTTGTCGACGTCGGTGGACTTGGCTTTCTCGACCGCCTGCGCCCACATGTGGATGCCGACGTAGGTGGCTTCCATCGGGTCGTTGGTCACCGCTTTGTCGGCGCCCGGCAGGTTGTGTTTCTTCGCGTAGGCTTTCCAGTCCGCGACGAATTTCTGGTTCTGTGGGTTCTCCACGGATTCGAAGTAGTTCCACGCCGCAAGGTTGCCCACCAGCGGTTTGGTGTCGATGCCGCGCAGCTCTTCCTCACCGACCGAGAACGCCACCACCGGCACATCGGTAGCCTTCAGGCCCTGGTTGGCCAGCTCTTTATAGAACGGCACGTTGGAGTCGCCGTTGACGGTGGAGATGACGGCAGTCTTGCCACCGGCCGAGAATTTTTTGATGTTGGCGACGATGGTCTGGTAATCGCTGTGACCGAACGGCGTGTAGACCTCTTCGATGTCCTTGTCGGCCACGCCTTTGGAGTGCAGGAACGAGCGCAGGATCTTGTTGGTGGTGCGCGGATAGACGTAGTCGGTGCCGAGCAGGAAGTAGCGCTTGGCGCTGCCGCCTTCTTCGCTCATCAGGTATTCCACGGCCGGGATTGCTTGCTGGTTCGGCGCGGCGCCGGTGTAGAACACGTTCGGCGACATCTCTTCACCCTCGTATTGCACCGGGTAGAACAGCAGGCCGTTGAGCTCTTCAAACACCGGCAATACCGATTTACGCGACACCGACGTCCAGCAGCCGAACACCACCGCGACTTTGTCCTGGGTCAGCAACTGCCGGCCTTTTTCGGCGAACAGCGGCCAGTTCGATGCAGGGTCAACGACAACGGGTTCGAGCATCTTGCCGTTCACACCGCCCTTGGCGTTGATCTCGTCGATGGTCATCAGCGCCATGTCCTTGAGCGACGTTTCGGAGATCGCCATGGTCCCGGACAACGAATGCAGAATCCCGACCTTGATGGTCTCGGCGGCCTGGACGGTCCAGGTCATGCCCATCGCGGCAATGGATGCCGTGAGTGTGAAAGCCTTGATCAAACTGCGACGCTTCATTGTGCGATCTCCATGAACATTCGATTTTTTTTGATTGGCAGATGCGGACGACTGAAGGGTGTTTTGCAAGGGCTGTGCCCGGTCGGGATCAGGCAGGAAAATGTCGTGCTAGAGCGCTTGCGCGCTGAAGGCGTGCACCACGAGGGGACGGGTTGCGGGCGGTGGTGCGCAGGGGTGCGCCAGATTGGGGCGCGCGCGACGCTCGAATGCAGATACAGAAACGATAAACATGTACCACAGCACGGGCGAACCGACGGCCGACACTCATTCGATCGATATCCCGATTTCTTTTCGCAGGATTTTTATCATGAATGACGTCCCAGGCCGGCCCGGTCTTGCTGCCACCCACACTGGAAAATCCAGGCTGCCGCCGCTGAGTCCGGCGTTCCTGTCTGAGGAGGACGCGGCCTATTGGGTCCACACACGTCTACCGCGTAAACCGGACCGGGAATATGGCAGCGTGATTCTGCGGCGCCCGGACGGCAAGTTCGTGGCCACTGCACCCACGCCCGGGGATGCCACTTCTTTCGATCTCAGCACTGTGCTCGATCTGGGCATCTCCGGATATTGGCAAGCGCCCTCGGGGTACCGGTTCGTTGCCCACCTTCACAGTCATGTGGCTCTCTACGACGTTGTCAGTGCCGCCTGGCCGGAACTGGACGAAAGGCGTCGGCGACTCTTCGTCAACTTTTTTTCGCTCAAGGATTTCAAGACGGCCATCGATCTGCGCGCCGAGTTTCCCGGTGCCTATATTTCCGGCCCCGATGGGACCTTGCTGAAATATTCGCCCAGTGGTTCACAAGCGGAGCTCGACAGTTATCGGTTGTATGGCGAGCAATCACGCTCTGGGCAGAAATCATGGGCGATCAACATCATCGATACCATCATCCGGCTTGCCTCGGTCGGTGAACTGAAGGTCATCGTTTCCAATGCCGATTGGGGCCATTCAGTGGGCGTGGTGCCGCTGGACTGGCAACCGGGTCAGGGGTTTTCCACGGGTACCCCGAGCGAGCCACCGCTGATGACCCGGGTCTGTGTCAACGCCGAGCGCGCAGTGCTCGCCGCATTGAAATCCACCGGCGCGCAAACCGCCGGGCTGCTGCTGAAAAAATTCACCGGGGAAGAATATGTCGCGACCCATGCACGCCCGGCCGGGCTTGCTGCGTGGGATCCCGAGCAGATCTTTCCCGCTGACGCCCAAGGGCAATTGCAACTGCCGCGGGGCTATCTGCTGGAGGGCTTTTACTTCGCATCACGCCCCGACCCTGCGCAGTTTCCAGCCGCGCAACCTTGGCTATACGAGAACTTTTTCACCCCGCAGGAAATCGCCATCGGCATCGAAGCCTTTGGTCGCAGTAAACACCTGGCAAAGGTTGGGCGGGCGCTGTCGCTGTACATGCGCGCGCAGGATCATTCGATGTTGAGGTACTGCTTCAGCGACCAGCCGATCGAGGCGGCATTGAGCGTCGTGAACGCCGACGCCACGGTCAGCGATAACGGCGTGCAGGCCAGGTTGCTGGCCGGCACGCTGAGCCCGCGTGAGTTCGTCTCGATGCTGGTATTGGCCGGCAGGCTGGAGGTGGTGCGGGGCAGCGCGCTCTGGGCGAACCTGGGCGCGGTGAGTCTGCAGTGGCTGCCGTTCGCCAACTTCCCCTGGCCGGTGCTGAGTCGGGATTTCCTGCGCGCTGACGATGCCGCGCTGCATGCCCATGAACAGCTCGGCAGCCGTCGCGATCGGCAGCACGGCGGTTATGTTTTCCAGCGCAGCGATCAACGCTTTGTCGTGACCGAGCCGTTGCCGGCGGACATCGATAGGCTGAGCCAGGGGCGGCTTTATCCGCAGGACAATCAGGGGCGCCCGGTATTTCCGGACGACCACCGGTTATATGCGCGTTATGTCTGTCACGTGGCGCTGTCGCAACTTGATCCGGTGCATGTCCGCTATTTGCGCTGGACATGGGAAGAAGCGGTGCTGAGTCAGCAGATGCTGAGTGTCGATGAAATGCGCCAGACCTTGCTCGATGGCGCGATTGTGTACTGTTCCGGTGCCGGCAATAGCCTGATCAGATTCGAGCCCTCGGCAACCGCGCAGGCCAACGACCTGGCCAAACGCCTCGGCACTCGCCAGCAGCCGGGCTGGTTGGCCAATGAGCTGGAAAGAGGCAGCAAGCGGCCGCAGGATTTTGTCCGCGAACAGGCGCAGGCGGGACAATTGGTCAATCTGATCGACCATCCAATGTGGGGCTATCGCGTTCAGATCAAGCCCGACGGTTACCTGCCGGTGGCTTTCCCGGCTGTCCCCGCCGAGCCCGAGAGGCCGCAGACCACGCTGCCGGCGCCGTCATTGCCGCAACCTTCTTTGCCGCCGTATCCGTCGCCGGCAACCCCTCTGCCCGCTGCTACGGTAATGCCATGGAAACGCCCTGAGAGGGTGCTCTTCGGTGCGGTTTTCGCTTCGGCGGACGATGTGGCCGTGAGTCAGTGCGCTGCTGACCGGCGCTTGCACACCGAAAACCGAGCGTGGTTCGGTTTTATCCTCAAGCACAACGATCGGGAAGAGTACATCGGCACCGAACTGTTTCCCGTCAATGACTCCGGCGACAACCTGTTTCGCCTGGCGTCGGTGTTTGGCTCCCGAACAACGCCCCCCTGGCATGAATACCCGGATGGCTTCGATCTGCATGCCGGTTTTTATTCGCACCGGCGTGTCGAGGATCCTTCGCGTGATCCTGCGGACTGGCTTGGGCATTTTTTTGTTTCACCCGATACCCTCGCCGTGGCGATGTACTTGTCGCCCCGGCGCCCGGTCATCACCTCTGGCCTGCACAAGACACTGTTCATCGCGACAGGCGACGATGCCCTGCTGAAATATGTGCGCAGCAGTTCCGGCAAGTTGTTCCATGACGAGAGCTCGCAACAGACGCTCGAATCGCTCAAGGACGATCTTGCTGCGCAACGGTTGCTACCGTCGGATCTGGTCCATGTCGTGGCCGAGAGTGGCCAACTGAGCGTGCTGCGAACCAGCCTGTGCTGGGACCGTCCGGGCATCGTCAGGAAAACCTGGCAGCCCTTTGCAAATCTTGAGCGGCGCGCCCTCGGCCCGGTTTTTCGCAGTGCCGATGATGCGGCAGTTCACGCCCGATCGCTTGTGCCGGAGGTTACGGAAAAAATCTGGGGGGGGCTGATTCTGGAAAGGCTCGACGGCCTGTACGTCGCCACGACGCCAGTGGAAGTCACCCGGGAAAATTTCGACAGCACGCAGATCATCGCCGATGAAAGCCGCTCCGCCGGACTGTTTCCGGAAGGCTGTCGGATCGTTGCGCGTTACCGTTCCAGAGTTGCACGGGAACTGTCGGTCGCCTTCTCGTCCATGGAAAAACGGATTTATCTGAACATGCTCTCGGTCGATACGTTGTATTCGGCTTTTACGCGCAAGCCGGTGCACGATGAATACCTGTTCGCGCCGGACGGAGCGACGATTCGCTATCAGCCGGGACTGTGGGAGCGCTTGCGCGCCGATCTGTCGATTGCGCTGACCGCAAACAATACGCTGCCCGACTCGTTGAACGGCGAGGTCATCAAGCAGCGCCTCTACAGCGGCGCATTGAAACCGATTGCCTGGATCGACTCGCTGGCCAGAACAGGCTATTTGCAAGTTGTCACCGGCAGTGACCTGTGGGGCCTGCCTCGGCAAGTATCGCGCTGGGTGCCGTTCTCGACCGATCTGCAGACCGGGTCGGATTACAGCAAAGCCGTCACTGAGTCGGTGTGCAGCCCGTTGTTCCTTCAGGCGGAGGCAGCCGCCCGATACGTGCATGAGCTGGCGGTGAGCCGGGATGCGCAGACATTTGGAGTCGTTCTGCGCTCGGCCGAGGGTCTGTTTCTTGCCAGTCTGCAGCTGACGACGCAACGCTCGGCGCTGGCGCTGGACCGGGTGTTCGAGCAAGGGCGACTGCCTTCAGGCTATCTGCTCGATTCCATCTACTTGCGTGCCGCTCTGCCGCCATTGGCCGCGCAGTCCGGGGATATACGGCATGTGCTGCTTTCGCCCGGCGATGTCCAGCAGGCCTGCAGACGGGCCTCTACGCCGCAGGGCTATCGGCCGATCTACTTCTCCTGCGCCGACGGTGCAATGTTGAGGCTGCAACTGCACGCATTCGAGCCTGGCACGTTTTACGACGGGTTCGGGCAGATCCAGTTGCGCCCCAACGCCTTTGTCTCGATGGAACAGGCCGCGGACGATGAGCGCGACATCGCCAAGGGGACGTTCAGCATGGTCGATTACATCAGGCGCATGGCCCGTGCCGGTGAGCTTGATGTGATTGAAACCAGTGCTTACTGGTCGCGTCATGGGCGGGTGGATGAAAGCTGGCAGCCGGGCCTTGCCGATACCTCGCGCATGCTTCGCTGGCAACACCATCCGGTTCCGGCACTGGGGCCGATTTTTCAGCATCCCGACGATGCGGCTCGCTATGCCCAGCACCGGACTGATAGCGAAACGCTCGTCCAGACGGGTTATGAGGGCGCGATTCTTGCGGAAAAGACGCAGCAGCGCTTTGTGCCGCTGGAGCCGATTGCCTGGTTCGGCAATGAGGAAAACCTGCGTTTGCGGCTCTACCGTACCAGCGCAGACCCGGCGACCGACTGGCGTCGGCCGGTGCCACGCTTCCCTCACGGATACGCCGTGGTGGCCAGCCACCAATTCAGCCTGTCGGGCAACACCCTGTTGGTCGTCGACAGCGAACAGATTCGCAATAATTTCGCCGATCCCGCGCAGGTGCACGCACACACCCATGAACTGAAAAACCAGGGTTTCGATATCCGTGCCTATTACTACTCGACGCCCGGCCATGAGTTGCTCAAATACACGCCTGTGTACTCGGACGCCGAACGGGATCTGTTGCTGACCCGGTCAATCGTTTATGAAAACGGGCAATGGATCAGCCACCTGACGCCTGGGCAATTTGTCTCGCGGCTCATGCAACTGGGCGAGCTTCAGGTGTTGATGGCAGGCCAGTACTGGCGCCATACCGGGCGCCTGGGCAGCGGTTGGCGCACCCGTCGCCAACAGCCTTCGGCTCGAGGCACCGTGCGGATCAGAGATGAGCTGTAAATCGAACGCCATGTCGGGCGCGGGCCATCGAGCCCGCGCCGCGAGATCACTGGGGCTGGCCGGCGGTGCGCTGGCTCAAACGCGGCAGCAGGAAACGATCCAGCAACCACACCACCACCAGCGAGGCGCCGACCAGCGGAAACACCACCGCCAGCACCAGCATGATCGCCACGCCGGTTTTCCACTTCGGCAGGTCATGACGCAGCGGCGGTACGCCGAACTTGCCTTCGGGGCGACGCTTCCACCAGATCACCACACCGCTGACGGCGCTGAGCAGGATCATCAGGCAGATCAGCAGCACGACGATCTGATTGAAGGTGCCGAACATCTTGCCTTCGTGGAGCATCACGCCGATTTCGGTCGCGCGAGCAACCGTGCCGTAGTGCTCGAAGCGCACATCGGCGAGGACCTTGCCGGTGTACTGATCGACGTGCAGGGTGGCATCGTTGCGCGGGTCGTCGGCGAATACGGCGATGGTGAACACGCCGGTGGCGGTGGTTGGCAGGGTGATGCTGTAGCCGGGTTCGACCTTGCGCTCGCTGGCGATGTTCTGCACCTCCTGCAGACTGATCGCGGGAGCCGCGGGGCCGGCGTGGGCGTTGCCGTGGTTCATGTGTTCGGCGTGGTCGCCGGACATGGGCATCGGCGTGTTTTCCATCGCCCATGGCACGGTCTGGCGAGTGGCGCTGTTGAGGCTGCGCGCCTCGATGTCGGAGGTTGGCACGTTGTTCCACATCGCGGCCGGAAACACGTTCCACACCTGCGCGTACTGCTTGCCCCAGAAACCGGTCCAGGTCATACCGCTGAGCAGCATCACCAGCAGCAACGTCGCGCCCCAGAAACCGCTGACCGCATGCAGATCACGCCACAACACCCGACCGCGGCTGCTCAGGCGCGGCCACAGAATGCCCGCCGCCTGACCACGCGGCCACCACAGAAACAGGCCCGACACCACCAGCACCACGCCCCAGCCAGCGGCCATTTCGATCAGCCGATCACCGACGGTGCCGATCATCAATTCGCCATGGATCGCCCGGGCGATGGCTTGCAGATTCTGCTTGGCGTCCTGCTCGCCGAGGATGTCGCCGTGATACGGATCGACAAACACGTTGAGTTCGTGCCCGGCATTTTTCACCACGAATTGTGCGCTGCGTTCGGCATTCATCGGGGGCAGGTACTGGGTGACCTGGCCTTGCGGATAAGCGTTTTTCACCCGTTGCAGCAAGTCATCGGCCGGGACCGTATGGTGCCCGGCAGGCACTTCGAGCAGGCTGCTGTACATCAGCGCGTCGAGCTGCGGTTTGAACAGATAGATGATCCCGGTCAGGGCCAGCATCACCATGAACGGCGCGACGAACAGCCCGGCATAGAAGTGCCAGCGCCAGGCCAGGTTGTAGAAATTGGGTTGAGGCTTTTGCATCACGTGTGCTCCGCTGGGCTTGGTTCTTTTCGTTATTTGTCAGGACTGCCTGTTCGTGGCGAGGGAGCTTGCTCCCGCTGGCCTGCGAAGCAGGCCCAGGCTCTGCAAATCAAGAGAGGGCCGCTACGCGCCCCAGCGGGAGCAAGCTCCCTCGCCACAGGGCAGTGTTCACACCAGGAATTTCTCGTGGCGTGTCAGAAACTCATATCCACTTTGGTCCAGAGCGTTCGCCCCGGTTCATTAATTGCCTGCGGGTCATTGGCCGGGTAGCCGAACCCGGCGTTGCCGGCCAGGTTCAAGTGCTCGGCATAAGCCTTGCCGAACAGGTTGTCGACGCCGCTGCTGACCTTCCAGTGCTTGTTGATGCGGTACGCGCCGTTGAGCGAGAACACACCGAAGCCCGAGCTCTGGTCGTAGTCCTTGCCGACTACGTTGCCCTTGTTTGCGTCGATGCGGTGCTGCGCGGCGACCACCCGCCACAGCGCCCCGGCACTCCAGTTGTCTTCGCTGTAGGTCAGGCCGAAACGCGCGTCCAGCGGTGGCATTTGCGGGAGCGCCGAGCCGTCGCTGCTGTTCTTGCCCCAGGCGTAGGCCAGCGTTGCGTCGGCCTTCCAGTGTTCGCTGAGGTTGTAGGCGGCGCCGAGTTCGCCGCCCATGATCCGCGCGTCGATGTTCTCGGCCCGCGAAGTGCTCATACCCATCATTCCCGGCGTGTAGTCGAAAAGGATGTAATCGCGGACCACACCGATGTAACCCGAGGCCCAGGCTTCGAGGTCGGCGCCTTTGTAATTGACGCCGAAATCCAGCTGGGTGGTTTTTTCCGGTTTGATCGAATCGAAGGCATTGACCGAACCCGTCGGGCCGGCGTCAGGCGAAAACAGTTCCCAGTAATCCGGGAAGCGTTGCGCGTGGCCGAGGCCTGCGTAAAGCGTGGTCGGGCTGTCAGCCAAGTCGTGCTCATAGCGCACGAAGCCGCTGGGCAGCGTATCGGCGCGGGTGTCGTCAGCGGTCGGGTTGGGCCGCGACATCATCCCCGACCCGGTGGTCTGGCGATAATCCCTGGCCGAAGCGCGATCGACCCGCGCGCCACTGATCAGGCGATCACGCTCGGCGGCGTACCAGGTCATTTCGCTGAACACGCCGTAATTGTGGAAGTCTGCGTCCTTGCTGTACGGCAGATCCTTGTAGGTATCGACGCCCATCGCACTGCGCTCGCGGTGCTCATTGGTCTGCGCATCCAGCCCGGTGATCAGCTGAATATCCGCCCAACGCCAGGTCGCCTTGATCCGCGCGCCGAGGGTGCGCCGATCGACGTTGGACGCCATGGGCCCGGCCATCATGCCGGTGCCGGACGGTGTGCGCAGGGTGTAGTTGTCCATTACATGGTCGGCGTAGTTGTAGTAGACCTGCGCCTCGAGTTTTTCCAGCACATCGGTGATATCGGATTTCTCAAAGCGCAGGCCAAGGCTTTCGCGCAGGAACTGCGAGCCGTCCATGCCACGCCCGGCATAACGCGCCTCGCCATCGCCCTTGCCGGCGGTGAGCTCGATCAGGGTGTCGGCATCCGGCGTCCAGCCCAGCGCGATATCACCGTTCCATTTGTCGTAGCGCGAGGCGACGACGTCGTTGTTGCCGTCGCGGTAATCGTCGGAATGCGCGGTGTTACCGATCACCCGCATGTAGCCCAACGCACCACCGGCAGCGGCGTCGATCACCTTGTCGAAACGACCGTGGGAGCCGGCCAGCACGCTGGCGTTCACCCGCGTGCCGAGTTCGCCGAAACGCTCCGGTTCGCGTTCGAACAGCACCGTGCCAGCCGACGCGCCGGGGCCCCAGAGCACGGTTTGCGGGCCTTTGATTACCGTGAGTTTGTCGTAGGTTTCCGGCGATATGTACGAAGTCGGCGCATCCATTCGGCCCGGGCAGGCGCCGAGCATCATGCTGCCGTTGGTGAGGATGTTCAGCCGCGAGCCGAACATCCCGCGCAGCACCGGATCGCCGTTGGTGCCGCCATTGCGCACCAGGGCGAAGCCGGGAATGGTCTTCAGATAGTCACCGCCGTCACTGGCCGGCACCGGTTGGCGCGGGTCCTTGGGATCGGTGACGATCGTCAGTGGTGAGCTGGGGGCGAGGGCAGTAATCACCGTCGGACTCAGTTCTTGCGGGTGGCCGGCATGCTCATCGGCCTGGGCCAGCGGTGTCAGCAATACGCCGCAGAGGACGGCGCTGGCGTGCCCGAACCGCATCCGCGATCGGTTCAGGGTAAAAGGCGCGCGGGCGGATTCCGCGCAGGGAACAGCAGTAAACCTGGACATGACAATTTCCATCGAACAGTCGTAAACACCACGGCCGACAGCCTGAAACTGTCTTCTCAACCGTGTGCAATCAGAGGTGCGTGTTTACGTCGCGACGGGCGGGGCGCGGGTGCGGGCGCCGGGGAAGAAGGATTGGCGGGCGTGGCCCAAACGCGGGGAGGGTGGGGTGAAGGTATTGGGTGGCGGGATGTTGAAAGCGATGAAATCGCCACCGCCGGTCAGCGCCGGGCAATTGAGCAGCAGGCTGCAGTAACCGCACTTTTCCCACAGCACGTGATGCGAGGATTGCGGCGGGCAGTGCTCTACCGAGGGCTTGGCGTCATGGCTGCTGTGGTCCATGCCGGGCATGTCCATCGACATGTCCATGCTCATTGGCATCGATGTCGAGGCGTGCTGATCCATCGGCATCGACTGAGAAATCAGTGGGCCGATGAAGATCATCAACATGGCGAACAGGGCGATCCAGCTGCCACGCGTCAGCGCTTGAGTCTGACGGTGGTGCGGGGCGGGCCTGGCGCGCAAAGGACGCATGGGCGAAGTCAGCCGGGTCGGTTACTGAGCGTGCACGTGGGCCTGGGTGGATTCCGGCGGTTTCTTCTGCACGGCGACATCGACCGTGACATCGCCGGCCTTCTCGAAATGCAGGGTCATCGGGAAGCGCTTGCCATCGCTGAGCAGGCTGCGATCGCTCAGGTTGAGCAGCATGACGTGGTAAGCCATCGGCGCAAACGTCACGGTGCCGCCAGGTGGAATATCCACGCCTGGAACCTGCTGCATCTTCATCAGGTTGCCCTGCATCACGTGCTCGTGCAGTTGTGCTTCGGCGGCAATCTTCGAGTCGACGCTGAGCAGGCGATCGGCGCTTTTGCCGGTGTTGTGAATGATGAAATAGGCGGCAACGGTCGGCGCATTCGGCGGCAGTTCCTGTGACCACGGATGGGCGATTTCCAGCGCACCGGCCTTGTATTCGTGGGCATGGGCGAAGCACGCCGGCAAAAGCAGAGCAGCGAGGACGAAGAGTTTCTTCAACATGGCAGTTCTCCAGAACGATTTGAAACGCGGATTTATGGCGCGAACAAATCAGACCAGAGGGGATGCACGGGGATTGAGACTCGGCCATTGCTGGCGCGGAGCGGGGGCTTGCAGGGCGACGGGCGCAACGCTGCGGTTACTTTCGAATCGCGCGAAATACAACTGCGGCGAATGCCCCGGCAGCGCCAGCAATGGCGCTGAACCTGAGCAGCACCAGCAATGCTGCATGTTCGAATGGCTATCGTTTTGCGGGGCCTTTTTATCTGTAGCGCCGATGTCGATCGCCACCATCTTCATGCCGCTGCCGGTGCAGAAACTGCTCCAGAGGATCTGCCCGGCGGGGTCGCCGCCCGCCTGCGCCATCGCCCCGCTCAGCGGCATGGCGAGCATGTTGAACAGCACTGCAAAGCAGGCGATCCAGGCAAATGCTAACCGGCGTCGGTTCATGGGACAGGTCCGTTGGGTGGGCGATCAGGCGCGGCTATTTAGCCTGATCAGGGCCGATAAGTAAAAAAGCGTCGTGCGGTCTGGTGTCGCAGTGCGTTCACAGCGTTACGGCATGCAATCTCAAGCCCAGAGCCTTCATGACTTTCATGATAGTTGCGAATTCGGGATTGCCAGTGCTGCTCAGCGCTTTATAAAGACTTTCGCGGCCCAAACCTGCATCCCGCGCCACTTGTGTCATGCCTTGAGCCCGGGCGATGTCATTGAGCGCTGCACGGATAAGGACGCCGTCGCCTTCATCATCGTCAAAACAGGCATCTAGATATGCCGCCATGTCCTCGGGAGTTTTGAGGTACTCGGCGGCGTCAAAACGGGCGAATTCTTCGGTCATTGGATGTGTACGCCCTTGGAATCAAAGACGTTGAGCGTAGAGGTGGACGCTGACGGCCGATAGTCAGTGATTCGTTAAGTTGTTGTGGGCAGTGTCCGGTGCGTTTGTAGGATTCAAGTCAGATATCCGGCCGAGCCCGTGACATTGTGGGAGCGAGCCTGCTCGCGAAAGCGGTGGATCAGGCAATGATGTGCAAACTTTGCCGACGTCTTCGCGAGCAGGCTCGCTCCCACACTGTTCGGTGGCGACCACATAGCCTGTTCAGCCCGCGAACCCAGTGGGAACTGCGGTGCGACGATTCGACTTGCCCGCGAAGGCGTGTGTGTGAAAACTGCGCCTGTTTTTTAGATAAGGTTAACGGTCGCGAGGGCCATGAGGATTGCGTCGACCGAGGCAAACTCCCGATCAACCCCCGGCAACTCCGGCCGCTTCAACACCAGCACCGGCACCCCACGCTCACGCGCCACTTCCAGCTTCGGCTCGGTCGCGGTGCTGCCGCTGTTCTTGCTGATCAACACATCGATCTGCCGCCGTTCGAACAGTGCGCGCTCATCCTCCAGCAGAAACGGCCCCCGCGCACCGATCACTTCGCAGCGTTCGTTGCCAGGGTAGACGTCGAGGGCGCGCAGGGTCCAGAACTGGTGGGCGGGGATTTCGTCGAGGTGTTGCAGGGGTTCGCGGCCGAGGGTGAACAACGGTCGGCAAAACGGCTTGAGCGCAGCGATCAATTCGGCCCAGTCGCTGACTTCGCGCCAGTCATCACCGGGCTGCGGTTGCCACGCCGGGCGACGTAATGCCCAGCAGGGGATGCCGGTCAGCTGCGCGGCGGTCGCAGCGTTCTGGCTGATCTGTGCGGCATAGGGATGCGTGGCGTCGAGCAGCAAGTCGATGCCTTCGTCGCGAATGAACTGCGCCAGCCCTTCAGCGCCCCCGTAGCCACCGACGCGCACCTGACAAGTCAGATCCGTCGGCACCCGGCCAACACCGGCGAGGCTGTAGATATGTTCTGGCCCGAGCGTGCGGGCAATCGCCAGCGCTTCAGTCACACCACCGAGCAGCAAGATCCGTTTCATGCAAAACCTCCGGCGTGCCCGACGATCCCGCCCTGGCGATCGATCGCAAACACCTCGACCTGCACCTGCGCAGGCACCACGCTGCGGGCGAAATTCAGCGCGTGGCGACAAACTTCATCACCCAAAGCGATCCCCGCCGCACTGGCCATGGCCAAGGCCTGTTGGCTGGTGTTGGCCGCGCGAATGCCTTGCTGCAACACCGCGTCCGCGCCAATCGCCGCCGCCCACTCGGCCAGTTGCGGCAAGTCGATGCTCGAATGCCGTGAGTGCAGATCCATATGCCCGGCGGCCAGTTTGCTGATCTTGCCGAAGCCGCCGCACAGGCTGAGTTTATCCACCGGTACCTTGCGCAGATGCTTGAGCACCGCGCCGACGAAGTCGCCCATTTCGATCAGGGCGATTTCCGGCAGGTTGTAGACCCGGCGCATGGTGTCTTCGCTGGCGTTGCCGGTGCAGGCGGCGATGTGCAGGTAACCGTTGGTTTTCGCCACGTCGATGCCTTGATGAATCGAGGCGATGTAGGCAGCGCAGGAAAATGGCCGGACGATGCCGCTGGTGCCGAGGATCGACAGGCCGCCAAGAATGCCCAGCCGTGGATTCATGGTTTTCAGCGCCAGTGCCTCACCGCCCTCGACATTGACCGTAACCTCGAAGCCGCCGTGATAATCGGTTTCGGCGGCGAGCAGGGTCAGGTGATCGCTGATCATTTTGCGCGGCACCGGATTGATCGCCGGCTCGCCGACAGCCAGTACCAGCCCTGGGCGGGTCACCGTTCCGACTCCGGCGCCGGCATTGAAACGGATCCCCGCTTCGTCCAGCAAGCGCACTCGTGAATAGAGCAAAGCACCGTGGGTCACATCGGGGTCGTCGCCAGCGTCCTTGATCGTGCCGGCCTCGGCGCCGTCCTCGCTCAGGCGGCAGAACTCCAGACGCATCTGTACCTGTTTGCCCTTGGGCAAGGTGATCTGCACTGCGTCGGCGCCGACGCCGGTGAGCAACAGGCGCGCCGCGGCGAGGCTGGTCGCGGTGGCGCAGCTGCCGGTGGTGAGGCCACTGCGCAGGGGCGCGGGTTGTTCGGCGGTTTCGTCACGCATCGAGGGGTTTGACCAATTCCAGCAGGGTGATCGGCAAGGCCTGACGCCAGGTGTCGAACTCGCCGAGCGGCTGCGCCTGAGCGACATGAATGCGCGTCAGCTCGCCGCCGTAACGTTCGCGCCAGTGCATCAGGGCGACTTCGCTTTGCAGCGTCACGGCGTTGGCGACCAGACGGCCGCCGGGCTTGAGTTGTTCCCAGCAGGCTTCGACCACGCCTTCACGGGTGACGCCGCCGCCGATGAAAACAGCGTCCGGACGTTCTAGGCCATGCAGCGCTTGCGGTGCCTTGCCGCGAATCAGATGCAGGCCGGGCACGCCCAGCGCATCGCGGTTGTGTTCGATCAATTGCTGACGGCCCGCGTCGGCCTCAACCGCGATGGCGCGACAGCTCGGATGGGCGCGCATCCATTCGATACCGATCGAGCCGCTGCCGGCGCCGACATCCCAGAGCAGTTCGCCGGGCGTCGGTGCCAGACGGGCGAGGGTGATGGCGCGCACGTCGCGCTTGGTCAACTGGCCGTCGTGGCGGAATGCCGAATCGGGCAAACCGGCGAGCCGCGACAGGCCGGCAACACCGGGCTCGGCCAGGCACTCGATAGCGATGAGGTTGAGATCGGCAACGGGCGGGTTGTCCCATTCACTGGCGCGGCGGTCGATGCACCGCTCGGCCTCGCCACCCAAATGCTCCAGCACACTCAGGCGACTGGCGCCGAAACCGCGCTCGCGCAGCAGTTGCGCGACGGCGGCGGGGCTGCTGCCGTCATTGCTCAGCAACAACAGACGCACGCCGCTGAACAGGTGCGCATTGAGCGCCGCCAGCGGCCGCGCCACCAGCGACACAACCGTCACCTCCTGCAGCGGCCAGCCCAAGCGCGCCGCCGCCAATGCGCACGACGAAGGCGCGGGAATGATCGACATCTCGGCGCTCGGCACCAGACGCGCCAGACTGGCACCGACGCCGTAGAACATCGGATCGCCGCTGGCCAGCACGCAAACGGGCTCGCCACGGGACTCAAGCACCAGCGCGAGAGAAAAAGGGCTGGGCCACGACTGCCGCTCGCCGCCAATGCACGGCGGCAGCAAATCCAGTTGCCGCTGGCCGCCGACGATCCGCGAAGCGCCCATCAGGGCACGCCGGGCATTCTTGCCCAGGCCCTTGAAGCCGTCCTCACCAATTCCCACGATCGTCAGCCAGGGTGACATCTATATTCCTCTAAACGTGCCGTTCCGACGGGCAGACTTTTCATGCCGCCGGACAAAGCAGGCATAATACCGCGCCTTCGCCCGCGAAGCGCTTCTGCCACGCAACCGGTCAGCCCCTTGAACGAACGCCCGATGTCCACCGCCTTACGCCCCTCGGCCTGCCCGGGGTTGCTGCGTATCGTCCAGGCACTGGACGGCGGTATCTGTCGGATCAAGCTCGACGGCGGTTCGATCAGCGCTGATCAGGCCGATGCGGTGGCCACTGCCGCCGAGCAGTTCGCCAGTGGCGCGATCGAGGCGACCAATCGCGGCAATCTGCAGATTCGCGGGATCGGTGCGCAATCGACGGCGCTGATCGAGCGCTTGCTCGCCGCTGGCCTTGGGCCAAAAACCGCCGCCGGCGATGATGTACGCAATCTGATGCTCAGCCCGACCGCCGGGGTCGATCAGCAGTTGTCGATCGACACGCGCCCGCTCGCCGAACAGATCCTCGACACCTTGCAAAGCCATCCGCGCTTCCACGAGCTGAGCGCCAAGTTCGCCGTGCAGCTCGATGGCGGTGAAGCGCTGGCGATGCTCGAGCATCCGCATGATCTGTGGCTGTCGGCGTGCGAGCGTGATGGCGACATCCTCTGGGCATTCGGTCTGGCCGGTTGCCCGACCGATCGCCCGCTCGGCGCCGTGACCCTGGACAACGCTCACGCGCTGGTGGTCGCGGTGCTGGAGTTGTTTCTCGACCTGGCCCGGCCAGAGCAAACACGGATGCGCCATCTGCTCGACGAGTTGCCAAGGCTCGCCTTTCTTGAATCGTTGCGCGAGCGTGTATTGGTCAAGGCGATCAGCAATTGGCAGCGCCCGACGTCGGCAGACGCGCTGCACATTGGCGCCCGGCAGCAAAACACGACGGATCGTTTTTACATCGGCGCGGTGCCGCCGCTTGGACGACTCGATCCGCCGATGCTGCGCGGCGCGGCGCAGCTGGCCCGTCAATTTGGCGATGGCAGCCTGCGTTTCACCCCGTGGCAAAGCCTGCTGCTGCCGAACGTGAAGGCCACTGATACCGACGTAGTGCTTGAGCAGTTTCGGGCGTTGGGCCTGTTGGCGACCGCAGCCGAACCGCTGACCCGCCTGATCGCCTGCACCGGTGCCGATGGCTGCGGCAAAGGCCTGGCCGACACCAAACAGGACGCCCGGCAACTGGCACCTTTGCTGCCCGAAGGACTGCGCGTGCACCTGTCAGGCTGCTCGCGCTCCTGCGCCGCCGCTCACTGCGCGCCAGCCACGCTGCTGGCCGTTGCCCCCGGTCATTACGACCTCTATTTTCGCGATGCAGCACAGCCCGGTTTCGGCTCGCTGCACGCCTGCAACCTTACTATTGAAGCGGCCGCGACCCTGCTCGACGCCCGCTCCCGGAGCCCCCTTGATGCTTGATTACATCCGCGACGGTCAGGAGATCTATCGCAACTCCTTCGCGATCATTCGCCGCGAGGCCAATCTGGCGCGCATCCCCGCCGATCTGGAAAAACTCGCGGTGCGGGTGATCCACGCGTGCGGCATGGTCGAGGCCGTCGACGGTCTGCAGTTTTCCGAAGGCGCGGGCAAGGCCGGGCGCGATGCCTTGGCGGCCGGTGCGCCGATTCTCTGCGACGCGCGCATGGTCTCCGAAGGCGTGACCCGCACTCGTCTGCCGGCCAACAATCAAGTGATCTGCACCTTGCGCGACGACAGCGTGCCGGAGCTTGCTCGCGAGCTGGGCAACACCCGCTCGGCCGCGGCGCTGGAGCTGTGGCGCCCGCACCTTGCAGGCAGTGTGGTGGTGATCGGCAACGCGCCGACCGCGCTGTTCTACCTGCTGGAAATGCTCGATGCCGGCGCGCCGAAACCGGCGCTGATTCTTGGCTTCCCGGTGGGCTTCGTCGGCGCTGCCGAATCGAAAGCGGCGCTGGCGGCCGACAGTCGTGGCGTGCCGTTCGTGATCATGCAGGGCCGCCTGGGGGGCAGCGCCATGGCCGCCGCCGCCGTCAATGCTCTCGCCACGGAGATCGAATGATGCAGGCCAAAGGACGTCTGATCGGCCTTGGTGTCGGCCCCGGTGATCCGGAACTGATCACCGTCAAAGCCTTGCGCCTGTTGCGCGAATCGCCAGTGGTCGCGTACTTCGTGGCCAAGGGCAAGAAGGGCAATGCGTTCGGGATCATCGAGGCGCACCTGGTCGAGGCGCAGAATCTGCTGCCGCTGGTGTACCCGGTGACCACCGAGGCGTTGCCAGCGCCGCTGTCGTACGAACAGGTCATCAGCGATTTCTACGACGAAGCCGCGGTGGCGGTGGCCGAACATCTGGATGCCGGCCGCGACGTGGCGGTGATCTGCGAAGGTGACCCGTTCTTCTACGGTTCCTACATGTATCTGCACGACCGCCTCGCCAGCCGTTATGAGGCTGAAGTGGTGCCCGGCGTGTGCTCGATGCTCGGCGGCGCTTCGGTGCTCGGCGCGCCGCTGGTGTATCGCAATCAGAGCCTGTCGGTGCTCTCGGGCGTGCTCCCCCATGAAGAGCTGAAACGGCGTCTGGCCGATGCCGATGCGGCGGTGATCATGAAGCTGGGGCGCAATTTTCCCAAGGTGCGTCAGGTTCTGGAAGAACTCGGCCTCGCCGAGCGCGCGCTGTACGTCGAACGGGCAACCATGGCCAATCAGAAGATCGTGCCGATGGATCAGGTCGAGCCGATGTCCTCGCCATACTTCTCGCTGATCATCGTCCCGGGCGAACGGTGGCAAGGGTGATGACGCACTCGACACCCGCCATCGTTATCCTCGGCCAGGGCAGCCTCGCGACTGCACGGCGGATTCAGCAGGTCTATCCGGCGGCGCAGATCCACGGCCTCGCCGGGCGGGTTGAAGGCGCTGATTGCCTGTATCAGGAATTCGGCGCGACCCTGCGCGCGTTGTATCAGCAGGACACGCCGATCATTGCCCTGTGCGCGGCCGGCATCGTCATCCGCACCCTGGCGCCGCTGCTGCTGGAGAAGGGCGCCGAACCGGCGGTGCTGGCTGTCGCTGAAGACGGCAGCGCCGTGGTGCCGCTACTTGGCGGGTTGGGCGGAGTGAATGTCATGGCCCGGGAGATCGCGGCGGCGCTGCACGTGGCGCCGGCAATCACCACCAGCGGGGAATTGCGCTTTGGCACCTGCCTGCTCAATCCGCCCAGTGGTTATGCGCTGGCGGATCTGGAATCGGGCAAACGCTTCGTCTCCGACCTGCTCGCCGGGCACAGCGTGCGTATCGAAGGCGCGGCGCCGTGGCTGGATCAGGCGCAGTTGCCACAGGATCCGCAGGCATTGCGTTCGATCCATGTGAGCAGTGCGCAGCGTCTGGCCAGTGCCGACGAGTTGTTGATCTATCCGCGCAGTGTGGCGGTGGCGGTGAATGCTGAGGTGGCGGATCTGCCAAACGTCGTTCGCGCCGCGTTGCAACGGGCCAACGTCGCCGTGCCGGCGCTCGCCTGCCTCGTGGCTGCCGACACTGACATGGCCGCGACGAACTTGCGCGAGGCTGCGCTCGAATTGGGCGTGCCACTGCGCTTCGTGGCGGCGCAAAGCGATCTGCAGGCATTGGCGGGTATCGCAGTGCCTGAAGCGAACGTGATTGGCGTTGAACATCTGGCGGTGGCGATTGCCGAGCAACCACTGGACGTTTCGCAGATCGGCCGCCCACGGGGTCGACTCGCGGTAATCGGCCTTGGCCCTGGCGCCGCCGACCTGATGGTGCCGGCGGTGAAAGCCGAACTGGCGCGCGCCACCGATGTGCTCGGTTACGAAACCTACGTGCGCATGGCCGGCCCTTTCCGCGATGATCAGGTGCAGCACTGCACCGATAATCGTGAAGAAATGCAGCGTGCCCGCCACGCCTTCAGGCTTGCCGCCGAAGGACGCTCGGTGATCGTGGTGTCTTCTGGTGACCCGGGCGTGTTCGCCATGGCCGCTGCGGTGCTCGAGGCCTTGCACGAATCGGATGATCCGGCCTGGCACAGTGTCGAGCTGGAGATCCTGCCCGGTGTCTCCGCCTCGCTGGCAACCGCCGCTCAGGCCGGGGCGCCGCTGGGTCACGACTTCTGTGTGATGTCGCTGTCGGACAACCTCAAGCCGTGGGCGATCATCGAGAAGCGTCTGGATCTGGCCGCCGAAGCGGATCTGGCCCTGGCGTTCTACAACCCGATTTCCCGGGCGCGCCCCTGGCAACTGGGCCGCGCGCTGGAAATCGTTGCACAGCACCGCTCGCCGGAAACGCCGGCGGTTCTGGGCCGGGACATCGGCCGCCCGGGACAGACCCTGCGCACCACGACGCTGGGTGCGCTGACGCCGGAACAGGTCGACATGCGCACGATGGTGCTGATCGGTTCGTCGACCACTTGCACTTTCGCTCGTGCCGGGGGCGGTGACTGGGTGTATACGCCGCGTTGGTATGGCGAAAAACCACGTTCCTGAAACTGCCTCCAGTCATTCAATTTCCAGCTGTAAGAAGTTTGAGCGGTTGTAAGTTGAGTTGAAGTTTCAATTGTTTTCTTCAAGTCATAAAAAATGGTCATGTCCCCACGGACAGGGCCATTTTTTATGCCTGGAGATTGCGCCAGCCCGTTAGTAATCGCACTGCTGTTACGGTTGGATGATTTCCGTGTGATCAGATATTGCCGGCGACAAGCTTTGTATTCCTTGTTGTTTGTATGGCGCTTGTTGGCCCACTAGGGTGCTGTGTTCGTAGCACTTGTCGAGTGTCATTGAAATCGGATTACCGCTCTGCAGCGGCGCGAAAGTGTGCGCGGTGAATGGGTCATTCAATAAACAAGGAATGTGTGATGGCTTTAAAAAATGATTATTCGTTCGGACGAGCATTCGTAACTGCGCAAGAATATTCGGTGCTTTCCAAGGCACTTCGAGAGTTTTCCGCTTCGGCGCAATACCAAGCGCTGAACGACTATTATCAGCAGGCCAGTCAGACGACTGACCCGGTGCTGTTACTGAATCTGGCAAGCTTGTTTCAAGAGCAACTTGCAGCATTGTTGAAACGCAAGAAAACCGCTGTGCCTGTGGCTGTCGAGAAAATTGCGAGCGGGCTGCAGCGTTATCTGGCACGGCTTTCGACGACCGTGGAAATGTTGTCGGGGGTGGGCCAACCGGTGCCGAAAATTGTTCATTTCGTCTGGGTTGGCGGAAGCGAAGTCGGTGTCAACCAGCGCGATTACATGAACATCTGGCGCCAGGTGATGAGGGCTGAGGATTACCGCTTCAACCTTTGGTACGACAGCGACGCGTTGCTGGCTTTCGAGATGAACCGGGTCATTCTCGACAGTGCCAGGGCTGATGCGATGGCGTCCGGTGGCGCACAACTCAACCATGCCGGGCAACTGGCGACGATGATTGAAGACCGCGCGCGGGTCTTGAAACAGCAAATGTTTGACTACCTCAGCCAGCCGAAATGGAAGGGGCGAACCGATGAAGCGCGCATCGATCTGATGGTGCGTGCTTATGGCAAGGACCGCGCGACGCTGCAGGCTTTCCGGCAACGCTGCCTCGATAGCCATTTGGCGATGGTGGGTCCGGACCTGCAATTACGCGATGTAGCTCACGCCTTTACCGATGACCTGCTGGCGGACGTCTACCGCCGCGAAGTGGCGATGCGTGGCAATTTCGCCGCGGCGAGCGATGTGGTGCGCTTGCAGGCAAATTTCCTAGAAGGCGGGCGTTATACCGACATGGATTATCTGCCGCCACTGCTCGATAAGTTGGGTGGTGTCGATATCAGCGATTACAGCCAGACGCAGAAAATCGGTGTTCTGCAACTGTTGTTGAATAACAACCGGCAGTTGATGCCTGGACGCGATCCGCAGTATTACCCAGACAGAACCGACAGCCTTCCCGAACAACATAAACAACTTCTGGAGGATTTTGCTCGGAGCAAGCCGGACGTCCTTGAACTGTTCGTGCCGCCAGAAACCATGGACGCTGTCGAGAACGGCTTTCGCATGGGACTGCAAATCGGCGAAGAAATGAACGCGCATTTTATTGCTCAGCCAGGCAGCGGCATGACGATGTCGATCATGCAAGTCATTCGACTTAATTACGACGTGCTCGTTGAAGTTGAAAAACGCATGGCGAATTCGGGAGCGGGCTGGGCCGACAGCGAAACCCTGACCGGCGTTGCTGCAACAGTCATTGAAGATATTCTGGTCAGGTCGAACTTCACCCGATGGGATGAGGCGTATGCCTATCAGTTGCTTAAAGCGGTTGTCACCTATTACCAGGACGGTATCCGTAATGACGCCGGGGGTACCGTAACGCTTACCGGCCCGGGCGCGGCACTCGCCGGATTGCATGAATATATCGAAGCCAATTCCGATCCGTCTTTCAGCCGTCAGGTATTGGCGCAACAGCGTTTGCGCGAGGGCTACAACGTCAATACCGAAGAGGAAACCGTTTCCGGCTGGATCGTCAGGGGCAAGGAAAAAGACTGGCTGGAACGGGAGCACGCCCGGTGGGCCGAGGGAAAGCTCAAGTCTCGGTATGCCGGTCGCTTGTCCGAACTGCTCAATGATCGAAGCCTGACCTTCGAGCGCGGCTGGCCGATCATCGAAGGCAAACCGGTGCTGTTGACCTCGGTGTTGCAAGGTTTGATGGATGATCTGGGAGAGCCGTTCATTCGAGCAATGCGCGACAAGTTGAGTGGTGAAGTCGCTTTCCACCAGGCCGTGGTCATCGACTTCGACACCCGCCAGCAAGTACTGGCGCAAAGGCCTGCCGTTGTGCCGACCTCCCGCGGTGCGGATTCCGTCAGCCACCTCAACGAACTGTTCAGCCGGATCGCCCACGGAACGATGCCGCTGGAACAACTGAGTCCTTTGATGCGAGTGGTGCTCGGGGGGATTTTCGGTGCGACGCATTTGGACGATGCAGGGTTCGCCGATACCTGGCAGAACGTGCGCAACCTCGCCCTCGAAACGGACAGCGACGGTACGTTCGCCCGCTACGATGCGATCGAAAAAGCCGTGCGCCAGCGCCACTCGGCAACGTTCGAAAACGGACTGGCGCGCGACCTGCCGGCCGTTGCATCGACGGCCCGCGAGCTCAAGGTCCAAGCCATGTCCGAGCCGCTGACGCTACGCCAGTGGGGCGAGCGTATCGGCCAGATCAAGCGCAGCGCCGAGCAGGAGTTACGCACGCAGATCTTCCAGCGCAGCGGGCAAGTGCGCGACGCCTTTTTCACGGCTGGCGCCGTCTCGGTCAAGCAGTTGCCGCAGGATCTGCTGCTACGCAGCGCGGGCGATCCGGGTCGCCGTTGCTATCCGCTGGCGCTGCTGATGGCCGCCGCCGTGGCTGCCGGCGAGACGGCCGAGCGGGCGTTGGTAGGGCATGTCGCCACCGCCAGCGCGAGTCCCGACGAACTCGGTGCACAGGCGTTGCGCAGTGCGCTGGACGAACTGCGTGCCGTGCCCACCGCCGAGGTCGGCACCGCGAGGGGCGTGCAGCGTCTCGACAGCATCATGGCTGCACTGGACGCCCGCGCGGGGCCTGCGGTGCTGCTGCTCGACACTGGCGACCACGCCCTGTTGCTGGCCAAGGTCCTGACCGGTGAACACCCGACCTATCGCTTCTACGATCCCAATTTTGCCCTCTACGGGTTTGCCGATGGCGCACAACTGCTGCGTGGCATAGAGCATTATCTGAGCGCGGACGATAACGCCCTGGCGAAGCTTTATGGCCTGGGCGATATGGCCACGGCGCAGTTCACCGTGACTGAGCTGGACACCGTGGCGATCGCCGAACGCAGGCTGTCATCGGATCTGCGCGTGGACAGTTTTCTGCACAACGTTGCGCTGGCCGACCCTCAGGGGGCGTCGATCTGGCACAAACAAGCGCTGGCCCGCATCCGGTCTCTGGGCCAGAACTCGCGGCTGGGCGCCAGTCTGGCGCAGCTCGATGCGCGCTACTGGGCCAGCGAGTTCGAACAGGCGACCCAGCGTTTGCGCAGTGAGCACAAGCTGGCGCGTGAGTATGTGCCGCTGCTCGATACCCTCGGCAACGACGCCGATGGCGGCTATCGCCTGACGCTGATGGATTCGCGCAATGGGCAAAATACCGTCACGGTCCTCAGCCGGGATTCGCGTTTTCAGAGAATCAGGCAGTATGTCGAACGACTCGTCCAGGGCGGCGCGGCCAGGCCTGGTCTGGCGGCTGATCACGACGGTGGCAGCCGGTTGAGTTTCGCCTTCGCGATCCAGACGCTGATCAGTGAAATGCGCCAGCGCGAGTACCGCGCTGGCGATTCATTGCCGACATTGACCGTCTCCCTGCAAATCCAGCTGTACGTCAGTTATGCACAGCTGGGGACTGGTGTGGTCAGCGATGCACTGCAGATTGCCCAACTGGTGCGCCAGGTGGCGGCGGCTGAGCAGGCATTGAAGCCGGCTTCGTTATCCGCTCGCCTGGCAGGGCAGGCCGCCACGGGCGTCGGGGTGGCGTTTTCCGTGGCCAACATCGGCTTCGACATTTACAACCTGACGCAGGCAGAGAATCGTGAGCAGCGTGCGCGCTTTTCCACGTCTCTGGCGTTCAACGTGGCGGCCCTGGGCCTGGATATCGTCGCCCTGGCGGCGGGCGGAGCGGTGGGCGCGTTCGCCGCAGCGCTGTCCGTGCCGCTCCTGGGCGTGGGTATCGGCGTGACCGCCATTGCCAGCAATCTGGGGCAGATCATGGATAAGGCTGCGGCCATTGGCGAGCACCTCTCGCAGATCCATGACGCTTATCAGGCGTCTTACGAAAGCCATGGTGCGGTCTTGCAGTTCCCCTCACTGGCAGTGATCACCGATCTGAATCTGCAAAGCAGACGGGTGGTGTTCGAGGGGCAGAAGTTCTACCCGTGGAAGGGCAGCGCGCTGGAGCTGCCGCAGTACGACGATGATCCCGCCCGGCGGCACGCCGCGATCGATATCCGCAGCGCTTTTCAACGACCTGCGGTCGCCAGCGTCTGGGGCACGTTGCCCGAGGCAATGGTGCTGCCCTGTGCGCCAATCTGTTACTACGGCTACGAATATCAGATCGGCAGCGCCGGCGCCGTACCCTTTTCCACCACCCGCTATCCGCAGTTGCATGATCGCCTGGCGCATCAGCTGGAATATGACACCCAGGGCAATCGGCAGTTTTATCTGTTCAGTACACCGTTTGCGCCACACATACTCTTCAAGCTGCATCCGGTATTCCTGGCCACGACGATCGCGGTGCAATTGAGCGAATCGGTGCGCCAGTTGGTAGTTGCGGATCTGCCACCAGAGTGGCGCAAGAAGATTGCGTACCGCATCACCGCACCGCAAGGGCAGTACCGGATCCGGCTGGTGCCGGGCCTGCTGGCGGTGAGCTTCGAGCAAGCGCAGGGCTGGGAACAGGTGACATGGACGGTGCAGGCGTCCTGGGCACGGCTGGCGCAGGTCAGCTTCCGCGAACAACCACGGGACAGTGCCGACAGCGCACCTGAGATGCTGGTCGATGGCCTGGTGTTGAATCGTTTCGACGGCGTCATCGAGCTGGCCGAGGGGCTGTACCGGATCGACTGGACGGGCCGCAGCCTGCATCTGATCAGCGTGATCTTCGACTACGAAAATACAGCTGCGGATCACCTGCGCAGCGCAAACCAGACAGCCAGTGGCATTCCAGCGCCGGTTCTGAGCTTTCTGCGCACTCAGGTCAAAACCGGACAACTGACAGCGGCCTGTCTGCCGTTGCGTAACTTCAGGGTGCCGTTCCACCCGCCGGGCCGGCCAGTCATCACTACTGGCTACTACGACACTGCGCGGGATCGAGTGCTGTTCGGGCGCAACCTGCCGCAAGAGGTCAGCGAGGGCGTGGTTCTGGCCGGCGTCAGCGCCCGTCATGCGTGGTTCTACCATCCCGACCATCCATTGGTCTGGCGGGTCGATGCGCTGACCGGTACTGTCCAGCATCGCTACCGGCTGAAAAAACCGCGCACAGGTTCGACCATCATCGGCTGCCACCAGCAAGCCGATGGTGCCTTGCGGATTGCGCAGAGGCTGACGGCAGAAGCGCTGCATGGCACGACCACCGTCGAGTATCGGATCAGCGCCCAACAGGTGGAGCTGACGGCTTGCAAGATTGCTTTTGCGGCGCAGGACTATCGGTTTCAGCCGCGCGAAGCACTGCGCCAGATCGATGTGCCATTCGCTGACGACACGCCAGACACGACCGCCAGTAGCAGCGATTGGTCCTATGCTCCGTTCATTGTCGTCGAAGGCTACGTCGGGTCGCAGTTGCGCGACCGCGCCTGGCTGAACAAGACGACGGGCAAGTGCATTCAGGCCGGACAAAACCTGGCATGGCCCGAGGACTTGTTGATGCTGATGCCGTCCAGTCCTGAAAACAATGCGGTGCTGTTCTACAGTCAGCAGGAGCGGACCATCAGCCGCGGCATCGAACCGAGCGAAGGGCATTGGCAGAATGTGGTGATCGAGCACGATGTGGTCGAGATCACCCGCACGAATCAGCGCTTCATCGCCACCCGGGACGATGGTCGCCTGTGCGAGGTCGATATCGTCGATGTGCCTGCTGCGCCAGCGATTGCCGACGACGTTGCGCTCAAGTTCGGGGTACCTGCGCTCAGCCACAGAAGCGATGAGGCGTGGCGTGATCTGGCAGATAAACCCTCGATTCTCAGGTTTGCCGGCGTTGGTCAACGCTGGCTGCAACGCAACCCCGATTGGTTGAGTGCATTGCCCGCGCTGGCCAAGGCCGCGCCGTTGGTGGCTTTTCCGATCCTGGGTTTGCGCGATGTAGCGGGTCAGGCCCTGCTGGCGGCATGGTTTATCGAGGGGCAAATCGCTCTGGCCGAGATCGGTCAAGGCAGGGAATTGTCGCTGCTCGGCCCGACGCCGGATAAAACCGCCGTCTGGTTGTTCGAGGTCGCCACCGGGCGACTTTATCGCCAGCCGCTGGTGGCGATCGAAGCGCTGCGCGGAGCGTTTTCAGCCGAGCATCGCCTGGTGCAGCCGCAGTTGCTGGTCAGGCCTGAAAAGGTCTGGCCATCATGGGCCTGTAGCGAGGTGCAGCGGCAGGGTGAAGGGCTGATCGCGCAGACCTTCGACGGGGTGCATCTGCAATTGTTGGATAACCAGCCAGCGATGATCGTTGGCGTGGCAAATCGCTGGTCTTGCGTGCCGGGGCAGACCGATGAGCAGTTACGTGCACGCCTGCGAGCGTTATTGAGCGGGCATGCCCACGCGCCGGTCGTGCAAGTGGCAAGCGCGACCGGACGCTATGTGTATTACGTGCCGGACCTCGATCGGCTGTTCGATCTTCCAGGTCGCAGCGACGGATCGTGGTCGACATTTCTCGGCACGCGCGGGTCCAGGCAGCCGCTGCTGTTCGACCCGATCGCCCCATTGATTTTCAGCGCCGGCCCAAGCGACGGCGTCTGGCTACCCGCAAGTCATGCCCATCGCGACGCCGAGGTCATGACGCTCGAAGTGGCTGATGACATTACGGAGATTGCGACGTTGCTGCCCGATGGGGTCGACAAGCTATTGCTGGTTTACGCTGCGCAGACCTCTGGTTATCGGCTGTCGTTGGAAACCTGGCAGCGCCTGGACTGCATCGTGGTCGATGGAAGACAGGCGTGGGACGCGGAAACGGCTGAGCCTTGCCTGCTGGCTCTGGACCTGGACGAGTGCGGGCATTGGTTGATGTCATCGGTCGATGGCGACGTGGTGCTGAGCGATCCGGACTCCGGGCGCAGTCTGATCGTGCGCAATTTCGACGCACAGCGCCCATTGGAACTGATGCTCCCCATCGCCGGGCGGCAACATACCTTCACCCTGACTCAAGGCGTGGAAGCCTTGGCCACCGAGCGCGGTGCTGAGTCAACGGCCAGCCTGACAGCGGTGATCGCAGCCCTGCACTGAGGTCGCTCTGCACAACAGAACGCCGCGAACGGTTACCGTGCGCGGCGTTTTGTAGTGGTCGTCGTGCTGCGGCAATGCTCAAGGCACCAAATAGCCCTTCACACCGGTAAAGATGATCTGCGCTGCCAGCGCGCAGACGAACAGCCCCATCAAGCGGCTGACAATCTGCAAACCCTGATCGCCAAGAATCCGTTCGATGCGATTGGACAGATACAACACCACACCGACGGTAAAACTGGCCAGGGCGATACTCATGATCGCGGTCAGCTTGTCGTCCCAGTGCGGCTGGCTGACGCCCATTACCAGCAAGGCACCGATGGTGCCGGGGCCGACGGTCAGCGGAATGGTCAGCGGCACGATGGTCACATCCTGCTGCACGTTGTCGGCCTGCACCGCCGGTTTTCCCTGGGCCATGCCCAGTGCCGAGATGAACAGTACGCTGCCGGCGCCGATGCGGAAGGCGTCCACGGTGATGCCGAACACGTCGAAAATCACCCGCCCGAACAGATACAGCAGAACACTGGAAATCAGTGTTGCAAGAGCGACCTTCCACGCCAGACGCCGCTGCTCCTTGCGCGAATAGCCGCGGGTCAGGCTGATAAAACAGGACAACACGAAGAACGGGCTGTAGAGCACCAGCATCTTCAGGTAAACGCTGAACAACACGTGGAGCATGATTTTGGCTCGCATCCAGAGTAGATGAGTTGGAGTCTATCAGACTGATCTATTGGCTGTGGGTCTGATGTTTAATTGTTGCTTAGTTGTTATTCCGGGGAGTGGGATAACTTCTTTTGTTGGTTTGGTTTTGTGCTGGATATGCTGTTACATGTTTGGGTTTGTGGGTAATGTATTTGCTGGTTATTGTTTGTTTTGCAAGTTCATGAGGAACTTGCATTGAATTGAATAAGGAACAGTTGTAATGAATGCTCAAGTTGTAAGTCAGCGGTATATCGATGCGTGTGTCAAAAACATTGACGAATATGAACTGGATGATGCGCCCATTATCCGTTCGCGTAGTCTGATCATGCCGGGTGACGAAATTGAAGCGCCCTCCCAGGGCTCGGTTGTCGGTGAAGGGATCATTTCCTTCAGCGGCAACATCACCGGTGTTAATCGCACCGATGCGCAGAATGCTTTTCTTTATGCGTCGCTGGTTGCTAACAAGCGCTACCCCCTGGAGAGCCAGGGCAAAGAATGGTACATGCTGTTTCGCGAAGTCATGACCAATGCGGGCTGGGCGCCTATCCGCCGTTTCTACAGTGATTTGCAAGTCAGCGGAACCAGCGTGCGGATGGACAAGCTGGTGCTTGAAATCCTTGGCTCGGTAGTTGCTGGCCTGGCTGTACCTGGTCCTAGCACCGCGCTGATGTTGAAGGTAGCGGGCGATGCGATCGCTGCGCTGAAAGAGCGTCAAACGGCATTGACCCTGTATGAGCGCAACCTGCTGGAAAACGGTGTCGGTGGAGTGACCGCCGGCGCGTGCGCCGAGATCAACGGAGCGACTATTTTTGCAGTTGGTGCCGTGCGCTTTGCCCGACGCAACTCTTCGACCAAAGTAATGTTTGTCGATGTGGATGTTCGCAATGTCGGCCTTTATCGCGGTGAAACTGTCTTCGAGAAAAACGAGTTTGTTGCTGAAGCGACTCGCACAAAGATTGCTACCGCTCTGGTGAATCACTTGGCTAAAGCCATCGATTACGATATTTGATGACAACATGAAGGCGGCCGGATAACGGCCGCCTTTTTTGTGCGGGGATAACTTGTTATGGATACGGCCTATTCAGTAGTTGTCGTTGGCGCGGCAATTTTGCTGGTGCCTGAAACAGAAGAAATGTTGGCTTGTGACAACGTCATCAACAGTGTGCTGTACGCACAATTGGTCGCCAATAAATCGGTGGAAAAACAACCCGGATCCCAATGGTATGAGTGTTATACAGAGGTCCTGGACAACTTCTGGGTGCGCCAGACGAGGGCGCGTGAGGACAGGAATGTGTTGTCTGGGAATATGGAGTCAGTCATCGATTGGGTAGTCGATTGCATCGGTAAGGCCGATCCAGATCGAGTGCCTGCGATTGCAGCCATGCTGGATCAATGTGCGAATCTGCCGGCGGAGCATCCGGCCATCCATCTGCTTCGTACGCATATGCAAAAGATCTCTGATGCAACGGCAATGCCTGTGCAGTTGCTGGTGATCGTGGCGCACTCCCCGACGCATCTCACCAGCGTGTACGTGACGTTGAGAACGCATCAAGCGCTTCCTGTGAATCCGTTGGCCCATGCCTATCAGGCAGAGGAGGTTCAAGGTCCTGTCACGCTGCGGCTTGCCCGATCAACGCTGTCGCAAGGTCTGTATGAGATGGTCGCCAGCGAAATAGCGCTGAAGATTCAAGATCGCATTGCGGCCAACGTGGCGGCGCTGTCCCTGGAGCATGAGCAATGACCGAGCTTTTCGCACCACCCGCTGCGGTCGTGGGCGGCAGCGTCGTGTCGTTCGCCAGCGGTCTGCCCCCATCCCACCGGGAAGACGTCTACATGAGCACGGCGTTCGCGCAAAACGCGACGCGCGCAGCATTCGAAGCAGGATTGTCCGGGGAATGGTTCGAGTACTACTGCAACCAGTTGAGATTTCTGGGATGGGACGTACCCCGTCCGCAAGCCTTCGTACCTGAGCAGGGCGGTGTGATGGCCGGGCAGGCGATCAACCGCATTTCCACGCGCCTGGGCGCCGATTTCGCCTGGCCGATGAGCCGCGCCCTCAAGCAAATGGAAAGGAATGCATCTGCGAGCGAACTGTTCGACTCAACCGTACTGCGGGCGCAGGGCAGTATTTTTCAGTTGATTCCCTGCGTCATGAATGGCCCGAACAGGGTCGATATGGGTGTCTATCATCGGCAGTTCAAACTTGAACGAAAGGCCACCGGGTTCCTGTTTCTCGATGATCAATCACTCATCAGTAACAGCCTCGAACAGATGGCACTGATCAGCTTCAATACGCTTCACTACGGTACGTTTCGCGAGAAGGTGAAAAAGTCGGTGCTCACCCAGTCACTGAAATATTTGAGCGAGCTTGAACTCTGATCGCTCAGTACGTGGAAGCCGTACGGTTCTGCTGATCACGCTGTGCCACCCAGTGCTCGATCAACTCGCGCAACTGCGACAGCTCGACCGGTTTGGACATGTGCCCGTCCATGCCGGCCTGCCGGGCGCGTTCTTTGTGTTCGGCAAGAATGTGCGCGGTGAGGGCCACGATCGGTGTGCGGATCCGCTGATTGCTCACTTCCCAGGCGCGCAGTTGCTGAGTGGCGGAGAAACCATCGAGGATCGGCATCTCACAGTCCATCAGCACCAGGTCATAACGCTGGGCTTTCATCGCTTGCAGCGCTTCTTCGCCATTGCTCGCGGTGTCCGGCTGCAGGTTGAGCTTGCCGAGCATGCCGCGAATCACTTTGGTCGAAATGGTGTTGTCTTCGGCGACCAGGATACGGAAGTCGCTCGGCACTTTCGCAGCAGCGGCCGCTGTAACCACTTGCGGCTGGAACACCACCTGGCCCTTGTTGCGCTGATTGAGTTCGTCCGCCAACGTAGTCTTGAGCGTATAGCCGGCCACCGGTTTGGCCAGAATCCGTTTGATCCCCGAATTGCGCGCAATGATCTTGCTCGGCGCGTTGCTGATGCCGGTGAGCATGATCAGCAGAATGTCGTGGTTCAGGCTCGGGTCTTCCTTGATCTTCGCCGCCAGTTGCATCCCGGTCATGCCCGGCATGTTCTGGTCGAGCAGCACCACATCGAAGTAATCGCGCAGGTGCGCCTTGGTGCGCAGCAGCGCCAGCGCTTCCTTGCCCGAAGGCACGGCGCTGACGTTCAGGCCCCAGGCGCTGCACTGCTGCACCAGCACTTTGCGACAGGTGTCGTTGTCGTCGACCACCAGCACCCGCGCGCCTTGCAGCGGGCTGTCCAGATCGGAGGTCGGATGCTCGAGGCGATCGGGGTCCAGTGGCAGCGTCAGCCATAAGGTGCTGCCCTGGGTGGCGCCGCTCTTGATGCCGAACTCACCGTGCATCAGGCGAATCAGTTGTCGCGCAATCACCAGCCCCAGATTACCGCCGAGGCGATTGGCCGAGAGGAAGTGTTTGCTGTGCAACTCGGCGTGCAGCAGTGCATCGCGTTCTTCCGGCTCCATCGGCACGCCGCTGTCCTGTACGGCGATGCGCAGGCGCGGTTTGCTGCTGCGCTCGTCGAGGGCGACGACGATCAACACTTCGCCTTCTTCGGTTTTCTTCAGGGCGTTTTCCAGCAGGCTCAGCAAGGTCTGGCGCAGCCGCGTCGGATCGCCGCTGATCACCCGTGGCACTTGCGGCTGGATGAAGCTGATCAGCTCGACGTTCTGTTGCTCGGCCTTGGCCCGGTAGATGCTCAGGCAATCGTCGATCAGCGCGTTGAGGTCGAACTGCACGTCGTCGAGTTCGATCTGCCCGGATTCGAGCTTGGAGATGTCGAGGATCTCGTTGATCAGCGTCAGCAGTTCGTTGCCGGCGCTGTGGATGGTTTGCACGTAATCACGCTGCTTGACCGACAGCGGCGTACCCAACAGCAACTCGGTCATGCCCAGTACGCCGTTCATGGGGGTGCGGATTTCGTGGCTGATCTTGGCGAGGAACTCGGCTTTGGCATTGATCTCGGCATTGCTCGCCGCCAGGTCGCGGCTGATGCTGAAGCGGCTTTCGGTGATGCTGCGCTGTCGCTCGCCCAGGGCGATGCTCATCAGCAGGCCGCTGATGCAGATGAACACCATCAGCGTCATGATCAGGCCTTGCGGCGTGACCAGGGTCAGCCCCAGCAGCGCCGGCAGGATGACCAGCGTGCCGATGTTGAACACGACCATCGCGGCCACGAACAGGCGTGCCGGGCGGTAGCCCTTTTGCCAGTGATAGAAGCCCACCAGCAACATGCTCAGGCCGGCCAGCGCCACCAGCGCGTAGGTGATGATGTTCAGCGGCAAGGTGTTGACGAACAGCAGCAACAGGCTGCACGTGACGATCAACAGAATGTCGCCCCACAGCAGTTTGTTCAGCGGGTGCTGGCCCAGTGGCGCGAAGAAGCGCAGGGCATACATCAATCCGGCCGGGGCGGTCAGCAACAGGGCCAGATAAGCCCCCGGCGTCTGGATCGCATGCCAGTTCGGCAGCCAGGGCCCGGCGAGGTTGAGCAACAGGAACAGACTCAGCCCGAGCAGGCCTTCACAGATCGCCAGCCACAGACTGCTGCGCGAGCGCGAGTAGGCGTAGCGCACCAGATTGTGCAGCAGGAGCATGGCGAGGCAGCCGAACAGCAGGCCGAAAATCAGCGTCTGCTTCTGATCGGCCGCGCCTTGCACCGCCGCTTGCAGGGTGATGTGCGGGCGCAATTGATGGTCGGAGACCATGCGTACGTAGATGTCCAGCGGCTTGTCGGCCTGGGGCAGGGGCAGCATGAAATCGCTGCTCGGCAAGGGACGTTCGGCCTGTGGCCGTGCGGTGCCGGTGTTGCGTTGCTCGATCAGCCGGTCGCCGTCGAGCACGTAGAGATTGAGCTGTGACAGATCGGGGGCAAAGATGCGCAGCACCTGTTCGTGCTTGCCCGGCGCCAGTTTGAAGCGCAGCCACAGGGCGCCCTCGGGCTCGGCCGCGGTCAGGTGGTCAAGGTCGGTGGGGCTGAATTGATTGGTGTAGCGAGCGGAGCGGATGTCGCTCAGTTGCAGGATGCCCTGATCGTCAAGCAATACCGACCAGCCACTGCCTTGCGCGGCCTGGGCCGGGAGCATGCAGAGCAAGGTCATCAGCGTGACGGTGAAGCTTATGGCAATCCTGAGCCAGCGCACGGCGAAATCCCTTCGTAGGTTGATGCCAGAATATAACGATGCGCGACGACCGAACAGCCCGGCGAGAAATGGCCTCCCGCGCCGGGCCTGATGGATCGCTTATTCCTGGATTTCGCCGCGTTCACGGGCAATGGCGCGGTAGCCAATGTCCTTGCGGTAGAAGCAGCCTTCCCAGTCGATGGCAGCGGCAAGCTGGTAGGCCTGCTGCTGAGCTTCACCGACGGTGGCGCCCATGGCCGTGGCGCAAAGCACGCGACCACCGGCGGTAACCACCTGACCGTCCTTCAATGCGGTGCCGGCGTGGAAGACTTTGCCTTCCAGACCTGCCGCTGCATCCAGACCTTTGATCGCTGCGCCTTTGGCGTAGTCGCCCGGATAGCCGCCAGCAGCCAGGACGATGCCGACGCTCGGACGCGGGTCCCACTGCGCTTCAACCTTGTCCAGCGCTTGCGCCAGCGCGGCTTCGACCAGCAGCACCAGGCTCGATTGCAGACGCAGCATCACCGGTTGGGTTTCCGGATCGCCGAAGCGGCAGTTGAACTCGATGACCTTCGGATTACCGGCCTTGTCGATCATCAGACCGGCATAGAGGAAACCCGTGTAGACGTTGCCTTCGTCGGCCATGCCGCGCACGGTCGGCCAGATCACCTGGTCCATCACGCGCTGATGCACGTCGGCGGTGACCACCGGGGCAGGGGAGTAGGCACCCATGCCACCGGTGTTCGGGCCGCTGTCGCCGTCGCCGACACGTTTGTGGTCCTGGCTGGTGGCCATCGGCAGGACATTCTTGCCGTCGACCATGACGATGAACGAAGCTTCTTCGCCGTCGAGGAATTCTTCGATCACCACGCGCGAACCAGCGTCGCCAAACGAGTTGCCGGCGAGCATGTCACGCACGGCGTCTTCGGCTTCGGCCAGGGTCATGGCAACGATCACGCCTTTGCCGGCAGCGAGGCCATCGGCTTTGATCACGATCGGCGCGCCTTTCTCACGCAGATAAGCCAGGGCCGGCTCGATCTCGGTGAAGTTCTGGTAATCGGCGGTCGGAATCTTGTGGCGGGCGAGGAAATCCTTGGTGAAGGCTTTCGAACCTTCCAGTTGCGCAGCGCCGGCGGTCGGACCAAAGCAGTCCAGGCCACGGGTGCGGAACAGATCGACCACGCCAGCCACCAGCGGCACTTCCGGGCCAACGATGGTCAACGAAACGTTCTTTTCAGCGAAATCGGCCAGTTGCTCAAGGGCCAATACGTCGATAGCGACGTTTTCGCACTTGGCTTCAATGGCGGTGCCAGCGTTGCCTGGCGCGACAAAGACTTTCTGCACACGCGGATCCTGAGCCACTTTCCAGGCCAGGGCGTGTTCACGGCCACCGCTGCCAATGATCAAAACATTCATTTCAAAAACCTCGGATGACGCTAATTCTGTTGAGCGCCGCAGGGACGCTTTTCTGTAGGAGTGAGCCTGCTCGCGATTGCGGTGTGTCAGTCACTGCAGCTTTGACTGACCAATGGCTATCGCGAGCAGGCTCACTCCTACAGTGGATCGTGTGATTAGTGACGGAAGTGGCGCATGCCGGTAAATACCATTGCGATACCGGCTTCGTCGGCAGCGGCAATCACCTCAGCATCACGCATCGAGCCGCCCGGCTGGATCACCGCGGTGATGCCGACCTTGGCCGCGTTGTCGAGGCCGTCGCGGAACGGGAAGAATGCGTCCGAGGCCATGACCGAACCGGCAACCTGCAAGCCAGCGTGCTCAGCCTTGATTGCGGCGATGCGTGCCGAGTTGACGCGGCTCATCTGGCCGGCGCCGACGCCGATGGTCTGACGGTTTTTGGCGTAGACGATGGCGTTGGATTTGACGTACTTGGCGACTTTCCAGGCGAAGATCAGGTCGTGGATTTCCTGTTCGGTCGGCGCGCGTTTGGTCACCACTTTCAGGTCATCGGCACTGATCATGCCGATGTCGCGGCTCTGCACCAGCAGGCCACCGTTGACGCGCTTGTAATCCCAGGCAGCGGCGCGCTCAGCCGACCACTCACCACAGGCCAGCAGGCGTACGTTGGCTTTGGCGGCGACGATGGCGCGGGCTTCTTCGCTGACGCTTGGGGCGATGATCACTTCAACGAACTGACGCTCGACGATCGCCTTGGCGGTCTCGGCATCGAGTTCACGGTTGAAGGCGATGATGCCGCCGAACGCCGATTCGGTGTCGGTGGCGTAGGCCAGTTCGTAGGCCTGACGGATGCCGCCTTCGGCGTCCGGGCTGACTGCCACGCCGCACGGGTTGGCGTGCTTGACGATCACGCAGGCTGGCTTGACGAAGCTCTTTACGCATTCCAGCGCAGCGTCGGTGTCGGCAACGTTGTTGTACGACAGTTCCTTGCCTTGCAACTGGGTGGCGGTGGCGATGCCGACTTCGGCAGGCTTGGCTTCAACGTAGAAAGCCGCGCTCTGGTGCGGGTTCTCGCCGTAGCGCATTTCCTGGGCCTTGATGAACTGGCTGTTGAAGGTACGCGGGAATTCGCTGCGACCCTCAGTGCTCAGGGTTTCAGCGGCCTGGTTAACGGTGCCCATGTAGTTGGCGATCATGCCGTCGTAGGCGGCGGTGTGTTCGAAGGCCTTGAGCATCAGGTCGAAACGCTGAGCGTAGGTCAGGCCGCCAGCCTTGAGGTTTTCCAGGACGTTGGCGTAATCGCTGGCATTCACCACGATCGCAACGTCTTTATGATTTTTCGCTGCCGAACGGACCATGGTCGGCCCGCCGATGTCGATGTTCTCGATGGCGGTCGGCAGGTCGCAGCCTGGCTTGTTGATGGTTGCTTCGAACGGGTACAGGTTGACCGCCACCAGATCGATCGGCTTGATGCCGTGCTCGTTCATGATTGCATCGTCAGTACCGCGACGACCGAGGATGCCGCCGTGGATTTTCGGGTGCAGGGTTTTCACCCGACCGTCCATCATCTCGGCGAAACCGGTGTAATCCGCGACTTCCACTGCGGCAACGCCGTTGTCACGCAGCAGCTTGAACGTTCCGCCGGTGGAGAGGATCTCGACGCCCAGAGCTTCAAGCTCCTTGGCGAATTCGAGGATCCCGGTCTTGTCGGAAACGCTGATCAAGGCGCGGCGGATCGGCAGGCGGGTAGTCTGGTCGGTCATCTCAATTTCCATCAAAAGCAAAGGAAGTCAGCAAAAAAGGCGACCGTTTTTTACGCGGGCGCCTTTCTGGTTTGATTGAATGCTTACAGCAGATCGTACTGCTTGAGTTTCTTGCGCAGCGTGCCGCGGTTCAGTCCCAGCAGCTCACTGGCCTTGGTCTGGTTGCCCTTGACGTAGTTCATCACGCTTTCGAGCAGGGGCGCCTCGACTTCGGACAGCACCAGGTTGTACACATCCGTGACGGACGCGCCCTCAAGGTGGGCGAAATAATTGTGCAGCGCCTTCTCGACACTCCCGCGAAGGGTCTGGCCTTCTTCGCTCGGCGTGTTGAGGTGCTGTTTCAAATTCACGTTGTCGCTCACGGGTGTTGTTCCACTCACTAAAGTCTCGGTCATCATCGTCATGCGGCCACCCCTTCTTCGTCCCCTGTCAGGCTCTTGTAACGCTCGGCGAAGAACTCCCGAACGTCGGCGCATTGTGCTTCCGTACCATCCAAACGATTGAAACGGGCGCGAAACTCCCTGGCGCCCGGCAAGGTTGCGAGATACCAGCCCACATGCTTGCGGGCAATGCGCACGCCCATCACGTCGCCATAGAAGGCGTGAAGGGCGACCAGATGCTCCAGCAGGATGCGTTCCACTTCGCTCAGTTCCGGCGCGGGCAATTTCTCGCCGGTGCGCAGGAAGTGTTCGATCTCGCGAAAAATCCATGGCCGCCCTTGAGCGGCACGGCCTATCAGCAGGCCATCGGCACCGGTCGCGTCAAGCACGTATCGGGCCTTTTCCGGCGAATCGATATCGCCATTGGCAAACACCGGGATCGACACGGCCTGCTTGATCGCAGCAATCGTGTCGTACTCGGCTTCCCCTGTGTACAGATCGGCGCGCGTACGGCCGTGCACGGCCAGCGCAGTGATCCCGGCCTGTTCGGCGATCTTCGCCACGGTCAGGCCGTTCTTGTTCTCGCGATCCCAACCGGTGCGGATCTTCAGGGTGACCGGCACATCAACCGCGGCCACTACGGCCTGCAGGATCTCGGTCACCAGTGCTTCGTCTTTCAGCAACGCGGAGCCGGCGGCCTTGTTGCAGACCTTCTTCGCCGGACAGCCCATGTTGATGTCGATAATCTGTGCGCCCAGCTCGACGTTGGCCCGTGCCGCATCGGCCAGCATCTGCGCGTCGCCACCGGCGATCTGCACCGAGCGTGGCTCGGGATCACCTTCGTGGATCATGCGCATGCGTGACTTGCGGGTATTCCACAGGCTCATGTCGCTGGTGACCATTTCCGAGACTACAAGCCCTGCGCCCAGACGCTTGCACAGCTGACGAAAGGGCTGGTCGGTGACGCCCGCCATCGGGGCGAGAATCAAACCGTTCTGCAATGTATATGGGCCGATGCGTACCGCCGACATAGGACTTCCCTGAAGTGGGGCCGGATCATGAGAGTTCGAAAAAGGGTGGGCATGATACCCGCTCTCGATGACTGGTTAAAGGCTGAATTGAACAAAATCTGAACAGTTATTCTGTTATCGCCAACGGTTTGGTTGGCCGCGATCCAGTCAGAAAAATGCCGTCAATCGGGAAACGCTGAAGCGGTTCATTCCGGCGAATGGAAGTTGAGGCTGTAATTCACCGCTTTCGGCCCCGGATCGAGAATATCCAGGGCGATGTGGATCGGCGTCTGCGGCGGCATTTCCGCCAGACCCTCAAGATCGCCGCTCAGGTACTCGCCGGGCTTGAAGCGACGACTGGCGATCAGGTGACCGTTGAGGTCGGCAAAACGCAACTCGAGCAACGGAAACGGCTGGGAAAACGTCGCACGGTTATAAATGATCGCATCGACCACCAGCGCTCCGCTGAATTCCGGATGGCTGCGTACCACCAGGTTGCTGCTCTTGATTTTGCCGATATCGACTTTGGAGGGCACGGTGCAGCCGATCTGCGGACAGATCTGCTGAAACCATGGGCGGTATTGATCCTGCCGCGCCAGTTCCTCGAAATGATAGGCGATGTACTGAGCGGCAAGCCCGCCGGCCGCCAACACCACCAGCACCAGCCAGAGCAGACGCCGGCCCCAGGGCGAGCGACGTTGCTGCCAGTCCAGTTGCAGCGGGTCGTCGGTCAGATCCTGCAGGACTTCGGCGCGCACGCCGGGCTCGGCCCGTTCACGTTTCTTGCGCGGCGAGGTGATCAACGGCAGATCGTCGTCCTCGCTGTCGTCGCTGGCCGAAAGGCGTTCACGGCGGGCGTTGGGATTGATCGGGTCGTGCAGGCGCAGTTGCGGGATCGGCGGTTCGTCGTCCAGGTCCACCGGCTCCAATGACAACGACGGTTCGGTGCGCTCGGGTTCGAGGGTTTCAATCTCGTCGAGATCGGGTTCGATATCCGGCGCGGCGCTGCGCTCCTCGGCAGGCTCGCTGAACAGACTGTCGGGCCATGTCCCTTCGTCGGGTTCCGGGCTGTCGCGCCGCGCGCTCAAGGACTCTTCGCGGGCACGGCCGAACTCGGCGACCGGCTGGATTTCGCGCTGTTCGAGGCGGGCGAGTTCTTCGTCCAGATCGAGGCTGTCCAGATCCAGTTCGGACGCGCTCCACTGTTTTTGACTGATGGCGCGCGGTGCAGGCGTGTCATCGGTGCTCGGTGCAGCGCTGACTGATGTTGGCGCTTCAGGCAGTGGCGACGCGACCGGCGTCACCGTGTCCTTGCCGGCATGTTGCTCGAGCAGCTGCTTGGCAGCATTGAACACTTGCAGGCAGGAGCCGCAACGAACCACGCCGCGCGCCACGCTCAATTGCGCATGGTTGACGCGGAAGCTGGTCTGGCAATGCGGGCACTGGGTGACGAAACTGTCGGTCATGCGGCGATCCGGTTCAGGCAAGCGGTCATTTTAGCGCCGACGCCCGGTGATGCGCACCCAGCCATCGCGATTGGCAATCGGGTCGAGCTCGAAGTCCTGCGCATAGGCAGCGGCGACTTCTTCACCCTGTTCGGCGAGGATGCCCGACAGCGCCAGGCGCCCGCCGCTCTTGACCAGGCTGGACAGTTGCGGCGCCAGCGACACCAGCGGGCCGGCGAGAATATTGGCGACCAGCACGTCGGCCTGGACCTGCGGCAGATCTTCCGGCAGGTACAGCGGGAACAGCTCATCGGCGATGTTGTTGCGCCCGGCGTTGTCGCGCGAGGCTTCCAGCGCCTGCACGTCGATGTCGGTGCCCACGGCTTGTTTGGCGCCGAGCAGCAGAGCGGCAATCGCCAGAATCCCCGAGCCGCAGCCGAAATCCAGCACGTGGCAGTCTTTCAGATCCTGGCCATCGAGCCATTCCAGGCACAGCGCGGTGGTCGGGTGGGTGCCGGTGCCGAACGCGAGGCCCGGGTCCAGCAACAGGTTGACCGCGTCAGGCTCAGGCGCGGCGTGCCAGCTCGGCACGATCCACAGGCGCTGGCCGAAGCGCATTGGCTCGAAACCGTCCATCCAGCTGCGTTCCCAGTCCTGGTCTTCGATGACTTCGCTGTGGTGCTCGGGCAACGGGCTGCCGGTCAGCAACTCCAGGTGAGCCAGCACCGGCTCCGGTTCGGTGCCGCCTTCGAACAGCGCCAGCAAGTGGGTGTGCGACCACAGCGGCGTGGTGTTGAGTTCCGGTTCGAAGATCGGCTGGTCTTCGGCGTCCATGAAAGTCACCGACACGGCGCCGACTTCGAGGAACGCGTCCTCATAGGTTTCGGCTTGTTCCGGGGTGATGGCGAGACGGACTTGCAGCCAAGGCATGGCGGGCACCTTTGAAAATCTGTGGGGCAGCCCGAAGCTGCAAAAGCGCGCAGTTTACGCCAGGTCGCCGGCAAAGTGGACACGCCGCTCGGCTGTTACACATTCGCCAGCGCGATATACATATGTATCGCCTGAGTGCGGTTGCCGACAAATAGAGTGAAAGCTCATTTCTACGCAAGAACGGGCTGGACGATATGGCGGGTGAACAAGCGATTGTAGAAGAAAAACCACCGGAAGCCGCTGCGCCCACAGGAACGGCCCAGGAGATTCTCCTGCGGATCACGCGTTGGCAGGTGATCATCGACAAGCGCCTGAGCAGTCAGCTGACCTTATTGGAGGCCATGGAAGATTTCGCCTTGACCGAGCTGCGCGGTCATTACCCGCACGGCAATATCGACCCGGGGTTCGTGCTGGCTGTGCTGGATGCGATCCTGCAAAAAATCATCGACGGCAAACCGCTGATGTACCTGGCGATCCGTGACGCTCCGTACCGCTGGCCGGGCGCTGCTGATCGGGGATTGCCGCCCGGCCATCGCCAAGCGGTCATCCAGACCGTGGATAGCGTTTCTGTGCATTTCCTTGAGCAATACAAAAAATACCTGCGAGCACACTGGGAAACCAAAGGCCAGGAGGCTGCGTTCGATCATTTGGTCCTGCGCAAGTTGCGGCGTTACGTCGACGACATCGACGCGCTGTTCCACCCGGATCGTCTCGCGGAACTGACGCCGGATCGATTGCGCAGGCAGATCGACAAGGTTCAGGAGCGAGGCGCGCGCCGCTATCGGTTGACCGCGCTGGCAACGGGCGCGGAAAAGAAGCGGCTCGAAGCGCAGTCATACGCACAGTTGCCACATTGGTTGCGAGTGCTGAACGACCCGGAGCGTGCGAGGTTGCGCGGTTATCAAGAGCAGACGTCGCAGGCCCGGGCAGCGCTCGATGATCTGCTGGAAGGCTACGGTTCGTTGCGCGCCTATGCCCGGCAACAGGCGCTTGAGTACATCAGGCTCAAGCTCGACATGGAGGTGGAACCGGACCGGATCGACGTCCGCCTGAAATGGCGTTCAGCGGTCGGTGAGCCGACGCAGAACCGCAGTCTGAGCGAGTTGCTCGCGGCGGGGCCGATCGGGACTGATTTCGCTACCGTTCTGGAAGTCACCAGTGCTCCTTCGCGACGCAATCAGCCGCTGGAACCGGCATTCATCGCCGACATGCTGGCCGGCCAGGATTATCCGGTCGGCTACCTGCGCGCCCTCACCGGACAGTATGAGCGCGAGGATGTACACGAAGCCTTGATCGACTGGTTTATCGCGCGACTCAGGCAAAGCGCGTTCGTTGCGCGTTGTGCGGGGTATCTGGCGGTCGACGACCATGATCGTCTCGAATCGCTGTGGGCCAGGGAGGCCATGGATGAATCCTTGCGCGTCGCCGCACTGGCGTTACCCAATGGCATGCAGTGTGCCGACTTTCTGGTGTTTTACCGAGAAAAGGCTGCACCAGCGGTAACTGATCTGCTGCTGTACGCGCCAAACAAACCAGACGGCCAGGAGTGGGTGCGCCTGCCTTCGCTAGCGGCATTGACCGGAGAGGTCTGGGGCTGGACGCAGAGCGAGTCCGGTCGCGAATACCTTTTGCAGCAGCTTTCCCCCACTGCCCATCGTCAGGCCCGTGAGTACCTGGTCGCCGTGGCTGCCGACCCTGGCCGGTGGGGGATGAGCAGTGACATCCGCCGTGCGCCCATGCTGTTTGCTGAATGCGTCGAAGCGGCGGTAAAAATGGGCCTGGCGAAAAACCTGCAGCAGGTTGAAGAGGACAACTCGCTTCGCTGGTCCTCGACGCAGGCCCCGGATGCGCGCCGACGCCTCAGCAGCCTGAATCAGGAGCTGGTTGTCCATCAGCAGGTCTTCAATGAGTGGCTGGGCGGTTTCGAAGTCTTTGTCGACTTCGCCAGGCGCACGGTTGCCGCAGAGATCGCGCCTTATTTGCGCAGCAAACAGGTACTGGAACCGGTCGACCCGGCCACCGTGTTGATCGATTACAGCGCCGGCATCGTCGATCGCAGGAAGCAATCGGTAGCCAGCCTGCTCGACCTGGCGATCTACGGCTACGACGACAACGCCGGTATCGACCATCCGAAGAAAGGCGTGCGCTCCTCCGTTGGTCAGGATTTGAGTCAGGTGCGCAGCGCTGATCTGGCGCTGTATCTGCGCCGGGCGTGGCTGGGTGAAAAGTATGCCAGCGAGATCCGCAGCAGGTATCTCGACGCTCGCGATGCTGCCTATGAGCCGCGTCGCTTCGCCTACCGTAACGTGCTGCTGTCGAAAATGGACCGTGATTTGCGCGTCGCCAGAAGTCAGGCGCGGTTAAGCGACGCGGTTTATTCGGCGCTGGTCCGTCAGGTATCGCTGTTGAGTCAGCTGCCAGCGCCGGGCAAGCCTTTGCGGGGCGCGAGCATGGTCAGCAGTGACGGTGTTTTCAGATTCACCGTGCGCAGCCACGTTGTGCTTGGGGTCTACGTTTTCACCTGTTTCGATCCCGAACCGTCCTGGTGGCTGTACACGCCGGATGCTCCCGATGATCTGACGCTGCGTCCGTATCAGTCACTGCATGGCGACATCGCCGGTGCATTGCATGATTACCTGCTCGCGCGCACGCCGGTTGCTGCGCGCAACACTGTTTCGCGTGCCCTGTATGCGATAGCGGCAAGAAAACAGCGTGTCGATACGCTGTACGAAGCACAGCGCGTGAGTGATGCGCGCAGCGAGTTCAACGCCTACATCGAGCGCACGGTCACGGATGTGGAGGACATCACCACCAGCCGGGCAGAAATGATCGAGAGACAGGTTGTCAAAGGACTGATGTTCGGCGCCGCACCGTTTTGCATGGTGTTTCCACCCTTTGCCTTGCTGCTGGATGTCGTGTTCATTGCCGTCAGCGCCGGTCAGGCCGTCGCGGCGCATCTGGAAGGCGATGTCGAGGGCGCGCTCTGCCACTGGCTCGAGGCATCGTGGGGCGCCCTGTTTGCCATGGTCGGCGCCGGCGGTACGGTCAAGCTGCTCGGGCGTTCGGTCAGAAATCTGAAGCACACGATGCGACCGGTCTCATTGCTCACCGAGCGTCTGAGCAGCGTGGCTCCTGTTCGCAAGGAAACGCTGCCGGCGGTTCGCGAGGTGCGTTTTCATGCCAGACAGGCCGTCAGCAGAAAGCCGAATGATTTGCAGCAGGTCACGGAAGAAGGTGTCTTTTTAGGCACATGGCGCAGTCCGCCCATGACTCCACAGGCTCAACCGACCTATTACATCCGCAACAGGGGCAAGTATTTCCAGGTCAGGGAGAACCCGCATTTCGATGGTCTCAGCCTGGTCGATGCCCGGCGGCCCGCAGCCATTTATCAAAAACCGGTACGACTGACCACGAGCGGCAAATGGACGCACGATCGCGTCGGGTTGCGCGGCGGCGATGATCAGGTGCGCAATCTTGGCCATGTGACCAATCTGCGCAATGCGTTTCCCGGGCGCGTCGAGCCGGTGCTTAACCGTGGCGCGTTGCAGGGCGAAGCGCTGGTGGCGAAGTTTGTCGCCGGCTCGCGGGACAATTACCTGTTTTCGCTGAATGCGCAAAGCTGCGTGATTGCTTCGATCTACAACCCGACGACAAAGGTCGGCGCTGTCATTCATTTCGATCACAACATTCGCACGCTGATCAAAGACACGGTCAAGGATACGATGGCGCGTCTGGGAGGCTCGAGCAAAGATGTTCGGGTCACGCTGGTCGGCGGTGACTGGCTGACCGGTGCCGACATCGGTGGGACGGTCAGGACAGTATTGCGTCAAGAGGGGCTGAGGCCGACGTGGGACTACTGGTCGTATTCTTCCTGTCTGGGCAATAACTATGCAGTGTCGTTGAATCTCGATAGCGGTGTTTCGACCGTGTTCAAGACATCCGCCAGTCAGGTTGAACGCCTGTATTCGCCGGTTTTGCAGCGGGCGAGCCATGCCAGCGATCCGGTGTCCAGACGCGCACAGGTATTCATGGAGCGGTTTCGGCGAAAGCCGTTGCACGAGGATGCCTCTGGCGCCGTGGTCGACCAGAACGGGCGCCGGGCAACTCCCGAGATGATTCAGGAGCAGGCTTTTACCTTGGTATCGATGAACTGATGCGCGGGCTTAAGGCATAAAAAAACCCGATCCGCAGGGATCGGGTTTTTTCACGCCAGGTCAGTCTTACGACTGCTTGGCCAGCTTGTGCTCGAGGTAGTGAATGTTCACACCACCTTTGCAGAAGCCTTCGTCACGAACCAGATCACGGTGCAGCGGGATATTGGTCTTGATCCCGTCGACCACGATTTCGTCCAGGGCATTGCGCATGCGTGCCATGGCTTCGTCGCGGGTTGCGCCGTAAGTGATCAGCTTGCCGATCAGCGAGTCGTAGTTCGGTGGCACGGCATAACCGCTGTACAGGTGCGAATCGACGCGGACGCCGTTGCCGCCTGGGGCGTGGAAATGCTTGACGGTGCCCGGGCTCGGCATGAAGGTCTTCGGATCTTCAGCGTTGATCCGGCACTCCAGCGAGTGACCGCGGATGACCACGTCATCCTGAGTGAACGACAGCTTGTTGCCAGCGGCGATGCTGAGCATCTCCTTGACGATGTCGATACCGGTGACCATCTCCGAAACCGGGTGCTCCACCTGAACACGGGTGTTCATTTCGATGAAGTAGAAACGACCGTTCTCGTAGAGGAACTCGAAGGTGCCGGCGCCACGGTAGCCGATGTCGATGCACGCCTTGACGCAGCGAGCCAGGACTTCCTGGCGCGCCTTCTCGTCGATGCCCGGTGCCGGCGCCTCTTCGAGAACCTTCTGGTGACGACGCTGCAGCGAGCAGTCGCGGTCGCCCAGATGGATGGCGTGGCCCTGGCCGTCGGACAGGACCTGCACTTCGACGTGACGTGGATTGGTGAGGAATTTTTCCAGATAGACCATCGGGTTGCCGAACGCCGCGCCTGCTTCGGAGCGGGTCAGTTTCGCCGAGGCAATCAGGTCTTCTTCCTTGTGCACCACACGCATGCCGCGACCACCACCGCCACCGGCGGCCTTGATGATCACCGGGTAGCCGACTTCACGACCGATGCGCAGCGCCGTCTCTTCGTCTTCCGGCAGTGGGCCGTCGGAGCCTGGAACGGTGGGTACGCCTGCTTCGATCATCGCGTGCTTGGCCGATACCTTGTCGCCCATCAGGCGGATGGTGTCGGCTTTCGGGCCGATGAAGGCGAAGCCGGAGTTCTCGACCTGCTCGGCAAAATCGGCGTTTTCCGCGAGGAAACCGTAGCCTGGGTGAATGGCGGTAGCGCCGGTCACTTCAGCGGCAGCGATGATGGCCGGGATGTGCAGGTAAGACTGAGCGGCGGACGCCGGGCCGATGCAGACGGATTCGTCTGCCAGACCCAGGTGCATCAGCTCTTTGTCGGCCTTGGAGTAAACGGCGACGGTCTTGATGCCCATCTCTTTGCAGGCACGCAGAATCCGCAGGGCGATCTCACCGCGGTTAGCGATCAGAACTTTTTCCAACTTCGCAGTCATCAAAGGCTCTCCGCGGTTCAAACGATGGTGAACAGCGGTTGGTCGTACTCAACCGGCTGGCCGTCTTCGACGAGGATGGATTCGATCACACCGCTGGTTTCAGCTTCGATGTGGTTCATCATCTTCATGGCTTCGACGATGCACAGGGTGTCGCCTTTCTTCACGGTCTGGCCGACTTCAACGAAGGCTGGCGAGGTTGGCGAAGATTTACGGTAGAAGGTGCCGACCATCGGCGAACGGGCAACGGTGCCGTTCAGCGCGGGTGCAGCAGCGGCAGCCGGAGCAGCGGCGGCGACTGGCGCAGCAGCAGGGGCAGCGGCCGGAGCCTGCATCGGGGCTGGCGCGTAGTACTGCTGCGCCGGGGTCTTGCTATGGCGGCTGATGCGTACGGACTCTTCGCCTTCCTTGATCTCGAGCTCGTCGATGCCGGACTCTTCCAGCAATTCGATCAGTTTCTTAACTTTACGGATATCCATGAATCATCAACTCCCAAGGGTCGGTCAGGGGCGTATAGCTTGGTGTTCAAGCTGCTCTAGTGCGGCCTCCAGGGCCAGTCGGTAACCGCTGGCGCCAAGGCCGCAGATCACTCCTACCGCTACATCGGAGAAGTAGGAGTGATGGCGGAAAGGTTCGCGCTTGTGCACGTTGGACAAGTGCACTTCGATGAATGGGATGCTCACTCCCAGCAGCGCGTCACGTAATGCGACACTTGTGTGCGTAAAAGCCGCCGGATTGATCAGAATGAAATCCACGCCTTCATCGCGCGCAGCGTGGATGCGATCGATCAATTCGTACTCGGCGTTGCTTTGCAGATGCAGCAGATGATGGCCGGCTTCACGGGCGCGACGCTCCAGATCCTGATTGATCTGCGCCAGGGTCGTCGACCCATAGGTCCCCGGTTCCCGGGTGCCGAGCAGGTTCAGGTTGGGGCCGTGCACCACCAGTAGCGTCGCCATCTGCGTTGTCCTTGTTATCAATGAGCAGTCGTCAGAACCCGGCGACTATGCCGCAAAGCCTTTGTGACTGTCCAGTTCCATGCAATAGCCGGCACGATGGGCGATGTTTGCGCGAAATTTGTGACCATGAGTTCACATCCGGTCATTCTGCGGGATCGGCGGTGTCTGGTTTGACGCTATCGCGAGCAGGCTCACTCCTACATTTGGAATGCGTATCCCCTGTAGGAGTGAGCC
>NZ_QETJ01000026.1:0-49576 GCF_003105095.1 Pseudomonas sp. NDM
GGTGTGTCAGTCAACGAGTCCGCTAACTGACACACCGCAATCGCGAGCAGGCTCACTCCTACAGGGGGGACTGTGCTTTATCAGGCGTAATAGTCGACCGCGCTGGTACCGATGACGCTGGTGGTCTGCGCCGCCACTTCAGCCACAGTGGCCGGTGCCAATTCTTCATCCGCCGAATCCAGACGCCCGCCGGCGGCGCTGGTGCGTCCGGTGTGGCCCTGCTGCGCCTGTTCCTGGCCTTGCTGGCCCTGCCAGCCACGGTTCTGGTCGGCGACGTTGACGTCGACCTGGCCCATGCCCTGCTGGTTGAACATGTCGCGCAGGCGATGCATCTGGCTGTCGAGCGCTTCACGCACGCTCGGATGCGCGCTCATGAAGGTCACCTGGGTCTGCTGATCGGGAACCATGTTCACGCGGATATCCAGACGCCCCAGTTCAGCCGGTTGCAACTGAATATCGGCGGCCTTGAGGTTGACGCTGGACAGATACATGACGCGGTTGACCACTTCTTCGGTCCAGCCGCTCTGGTGCATGGCGATCGGCTGATTCACCGGCAGCGCATTCGCGGTTTTTGGCGTCGCGGCCTGAGTCAATGCCGCCAGACGGTTGGCGAAGTCGTCGACGCGGGTATCGCTGGTGGCTGATTTCAGATCCTTCAGACCATCATCGATCAGCCCGCTAAAGGCTTTTTCGCCACCTTGGCTGGTGCTGTCCTTGTCCGCCTGGACGTCGAGCATGCTGGCCATGCCGGCGGCAAAGTTCTGCGCAGCGGTCAGTTCGCCGTCGGCCTGAGCCTGAGCGGGAGAGGCTTTCGGTTGTGCCTGACTGGCGGCAGAAATATGCCCGCCCTGCTCCATCGCCATGCGCACGGCCGGCATCGAGTCGAGCGGGTCGGCCGAGGGATCGAAATCGCTGTCGGTAGCCGCCGGATCTTTGACCATGCCCGGCACAGCAGTCAATGCAGGTGTCTCAGTCTCCGGCTGGGCTGGCGCCGCGACTACCGGGGTTTGCACGACAGGCGCTGCGACCAATGGCTGGACGACTTGAGCCACGGCTGGATCCAGCGCCGGGTCTACAGGCGCGATATCGACCACTGGGGTTTGTACGGTTTCAGCGGTGTCATCGGCAGTGGCAGCTGCGTCGTCACTCGCCGCCGCTTTGTCCGCAGGCAACGCTTTGCCGCTATCGGCAACTGCTGGCTCGGGCGCGGCAGACTGATCTTTGCCGATATCCTTTTTGCCGCTGTTGTCAGCGACCTTGTCGCGTGCCGGTTTGACTGAATTATCGGCGCTGGCGGCAGGCTTGGCCGGCGCTTGATTGGCGAACACTTTGGCGAAGCTCGAAGCCTTGTCCCCGGCGTCTGCGGCCATTGCCGATGATTTGGCAGAGGCGGCTTGCGCCTTGGCCTGGGCGGCGGTCTGAAGAAGAATGTTGGGGGTCGCAGGCATGACACGGTCTCCGCTGCACTGGGATCGTAGGTACAGTTGAGCAAGATGACTGCAAGTGCCGGGCCAGTTTGGCCAGGCACTTGCGAAAAACGCCGGAAGGCGGCTTCAGTGGGTATGGGCGTGGTGTTTTTCGTCTTCGTACACGGGGCGTACGTCGGCGAACTCGGAATGGATGTCGGCAACCAGCTGAGCGAGTGCTTCCGGGCTTTTGTCCTTGGCATTCGACTCCAGGTCCTGGCACAACTCAGCGAGTCGAACCGCGCCCATGTTGCAGGCGCTGCCTTTGAAACTGTGGGCACAACTCATTAGCTGATCGGCGTCTTTGGTTGCGCGCAAGTTGCTCAAGCGCTCCTCAGAGTCATTCAGAAAAGTATCCAGAAGCTCTGGATAATCGCCCTCCATTACCTCGCGCAAGGTATCGAGAACATCGCGATCTACATGTAGGTCAGTCACTTGCTCACTCCTTGATCAAGAATGGGCGGATTATGCCTCAATCTCCCAGAAAAACTCCACGCTGGCACTACGACCTTGGTCCGACCAACTGGCGTTGTGCCCCAGTTGCCGGACCAGGCTGATGCCGCGTCCCGACAGGCGGACATTGTCCAGGGGCCGCTGCATGACCCGCGCCACATCGAAACCCTTGCCACTGTCCTCGACCCGGATGACCAGACGCCCGCCCTCGCCTCGCGGTTGCACCTGCAGATGCACCCGCACGAAACCCTCCTGCAGCGCCTCCAGGCGTGCCGCACGCATTTCGTAGTAGCGGGCAAACCCGGCCGCATCGCGCTTGAGGCTGGAATCGAGCCCGAGCACGCCATGCTCCAGCGCATTGGAATACAACTCGGCGAGTACGCTGTACATGGCTCCGCTTTGCGAGCGCAGGCAGTGCACCTCAAGCAACAACTGCAAGAGAAATGGCAGCGGATTGAAGCGCCTGAGCGTGGCACCGCGAAACTCGAAACTGGCCGACCAGTCCAGCGGGCACGACTGGCCGCTGTCCGAATACACCGGTGCCGCGCCGTGGGCCTGCGTCGACTCGAGCGGGCTGACCTCGACCATGCTCACGTCATCACGGGCCTGTCCGCGAAAATCGCGCAACGCCTGCTCGATGTCCTCGAACAGCCGATCCGGCTCGCTATTGGCGGCAAAGACCTGCTGCAAACGCTCGACACCGAACAACTGGTCATTGGCATCGCAGGTATCGATCACCCCGTCCGATAACAGAAACACCCGATCATCAACGGCCATCGGATACACATCCGTGCGGTCATCGAAGGCCTGCGCACTGAGAATTCCCAACGGTAAATGCCGCGCTGGCAGCGGCACGCGCTCGCCACTCGCCATGCGGTGCAAGTAACCGTCGGGCATGCCGCCGTTCCACACCTCCACCGAGCGGCTCTGGAAGCTCAGACAGAGCAACGTGGCGCAGCAGAACATGTCCACCGGCAGGATGCGCTTGAGCTTGGCGTTCATCTCGCGCAGGGTTTCGGCCAGACCGTAGCCCTTGGCGGTCATGCCGTAGAACACTTCGGCCAGAGGCATCGCGCCGACTGCCGCCGGCAAGCCATGCCCGGTGAAATCGCCGAGCATGACGTGCATGTCACCGGCCGGCGTGTAGGCCGCCAGCAACAAATCGCCGTTGAACAGTGCGTACGGCGATTGCAGGTAACGGATGTTCGGCGCACTCAGGCAGCCAGAATGCGCAACCTTGTCGAACACCGCTTTGGCCACGCGCTGTTCGTTGAGCAAATAGTCGTGATGTCTGGCGATCAAGTCGCGCTGCTGCAGAACCGTCGCCTGCAGCCGGCGCAAGCGATCCATCGCCTTGATTTTGGCGGCGAGGATCACCTGGTTGTACGGCTTCGCCAGAAAATCGTCGCCGCCGGCCTCAAGACAACGGGCCAGCGCTTCGCTCTCGGTCAGCGAGGTAAGAAAAATGATTGGCACCAGCGCCTCGCCCGCCAGCGCCTTGATCTGCCGCGCCGCTTCAAAGCCGTCCATCACCGGCATCAGCGCATCCATCAGCACCAGATCGGGTTGCTGCTTTTGGAACGTATCGACCGCTTCAGCACCGTTGGCGGCCGTCAGTACCTGATGGCCCTGACGACGGACGATGGTCGACAGCAGCAACCGGTCGGCGGCGCTGTCTTCGGCGATGAGAATGGTCAGCGGCTCTTGCGCCTGCATGGGCGTCAACTGATGTCGAAGAGTTTGTCGAAGTTGGAAATCGCGAGGATTTTCTTCACATCGGTGCTGCTGTTGACGACGCGGATATCCGACTCGTCGCCCCCCGCGTGATCACGCAGCAGAAGCAGCATGCCCAGCGCGGAGCTGTCGAGGTAAGTGGCCTTCTTCAGATCCACCACTATGGATTCAGGCTTCTCGTTGAGTCGCTCATAGGACTCGCGAAATTCCTGATGCCGACCGAAATCGAACCGACCCTCGATCGAAATCGTGAGTTTTTTCCCATCTTGAGAGACTTCTGTAACGACTGACATTGACTGGCTTCCTTGTCATTGACGAACCTGTACAAGGTTTAGCAGCTGGATAGGGTTGGGGCAAGGCGCAACGCTGGAACAGGTGTGGGAGCGAGCCTGCTCGCGAATGCATTCTGTCTATTGACTACAGGGTTGACTGACACGGCGCTTTCGCGAGCAGGCTCACTCCCACAGGGGTTTGGCGGTGAGGTTTAGAAGGCATCACGCCGCGGCAAACGCTGCGACAGTTCATCCAGCAGCTTCTGCTCGCGTTTGTCTTCGAGGCGTTGCGCTTCTTCGCGATAGCGCTGCACCAGTTTGCGCAAACCTTCGACGCGGGCGAACGCCTGTTGCCATTCCTCACGCGCTTTGTCGAGCTTGTTCTGGTGCCAGACCAGGCTCTGCCGTTGCTGATCGACGGCGGTGTCGAGTTGCGCCAGAAAGCCCTGAAAACCCAGCAGCCACTGCCCGGTCACGCCGGTGCTGCCGCGCACGATCCATTGCTGCGAGTAATCCAGACGAAAGGCATTGAGGTCGGCCAGTTTGCTTTCCGCAACTTTGACCTGACCCTGGAAATAGCCCAGTCGTTGCACGGCGGCTTTTTCGGCCTTCTCGGCCATTTCCACCACCGGCGCCAGGCGCGCTGCTCGGCTGACGGCCATGGCCGGTTACCCGCCCGCCGCTGGGGCGAACAGGGTTTCCAGGTAGGCCTGGCTTTCACCCATGGTGATTTTGTCGTTGAGGCCCTGGCGCTGATACCTGACCAGTTGCGGTTGCAGGGAAATCGCCAGATCGGTCTCGCGATCACCGCCGGCGACGTAAGCGCCGACGCTGATCAGATCGCGGCTCTGCTGATAGCGCGACCACAACTGCTTGAAGTACTGCGCACGCTGCATGTGATCCGGCGAAACCACCGCCGGCATGACCCGGCTGATCGAGGCTTCGATGTCGATCGCCGGATAGTGACCTTCCTCAGCCAGGCGCCGCGACAGCACGATGTGGCCGTCGAGCACGCCCCGCGCCGAGTCGGCAATCGGATCCTGCTGGTCATCGCCTTCGGACAGAACGGTGTAGAACGCCGTGATCGAACCGCCGCCCTTCTCCGCGTTACCGGCGCGCTCCACCAGTTTCGGCAGTTTGGCGAACACCGAGGGCGGATAGCCTTTGGTCGCCGGCGGTTCGCCGATGGCCAAAGCGATTTCCCGCTGGGCCTGGGCGAAACGGGTCAGCGAGTCCATCAGCAGCAGAACGTTCTTGCCCTTGTCGCGGAAATATTCGGCGATGCGCGTGCAATACATCGCCGCACGCATACGCATCAGCGGTGCATCGTCCGCTGGTGAGGCGACTACCACCGAACGCTTGAGGCCTTCTTCACCGAGGATGTGCTCGATGAATTCTTTAACTTCGCGTCCACGTTCACCGATCAGGCCGACGACGATGATGTCGGCCTCGGTGAAGCGGGTCATCATGCCCAACAGCACCGATTTACCGACACCGGTACCGGCGAACAGACCCAGACGCTGGCCACGGCCGACGGTCAGCAAACCGTTGATGCAACGGATGCCGACGTCCAGCGGCACGCTGATCGGGTCACGGTTGAGCGGGTTGATTGTCGGGCCGTCCATCGGCACCCAGTCTTCGGCTTTCATGCCGCCCTTGCCGTCCAGCGCGCGGCCGGCGCCGTCGAGCACTCGGCCGAGCATGCTCATGCCCATCGGCAGCCGACCGGTGTCGGCCAGCGGCACCACGCGGGCGCCCGGGGCGATGCCGGCGACGCTGCCCACCGGCATCAAAAATACTTTGCTGCCGGAAAAACCCATGACTTCCGCTTCCACCTGGGACGGGTGATAGCTGTCGTCATTGATCACCATGCAGCGGGTGCCCATGGCGGCGCGCAGCCCTTCGGCTTCCAGGGTCAGACCGACCATGCGCAGCAGCCGACCTTCAAGGATCGGCGCGCCCGCAATCTCGGTGGCCTCGGCGTAGGTGCTCAGGCGCTTGGCGAAGCTGGTGCGTTCAAGGCGCATCGCTGGCGTCCGCGCGCGGCTCGTCGGAGTCGACAGGCGCTGGGGTGTCTTGAGGAATTTCCAGGCTCAGGTCAGGCGTTGCCGGGTGCAACGCTTGTTCGTGCAACTGGTCGAACAGTTTGGCCATGACCTGAGTCACCCGCGATTCGACGCTGGCATCGATGCGACTGTGCTCGGTTTCAACCCGGCAGCCGCCCGGCAACAGCGACTCGTCTTCGACGATGCGCCAGGTTTCTTCGTGGCGTTCGCGCAGGGCTTTGACCTGGGCGAAGTCCTGCGGATTGACGTACAGGCGCACGTTTTCCACGCCCAGCGGCAACAGCTTGAGGGCATCGCGCATGACGTGTTCGATCTGCGTCGAATCGATGGCCAGTTCGCGCTTGATCACCTGTCTGGTGATGTGCTGCACGAGGTCGACCAGCGACTTTTCAATCTGTGTGTCTTGCTCGGCGATCGGCTCGAACAGGTTGCCCATCAAAAGCTCAAGGCTGGCGATTTTCGCCGCCAGCGCTGTTTCGGCTTCCTGACGCACCTTCAGCGTGGTGCTGTGAAAACCTTCCTTTTCGCCAATGGCGAAACCCTCGTTGTAAGCCTCCTGACGGATGCTTTCGAGTTCTTCCAGAGTCAGTGGCTGGACTTCTTCCAGCGGCACTTCTTCCATTTCCGGCGGTTCGGGTTCCGGCTCAGGCTCGGGTTCCGGTTTTGGCGGATCGAAGCTGGGCATCGCCCAGGATTCGAAGCCGCGAACATCGCGGGCGCGGATCAGATCCGTCACAGACTCGTCAGGCTTATCCATGGGCTTAGATCATTTCCTCGCCGCCCTTGCCACCGAGCACGATCTCGCCGGCTTCGGCCATACGACGGGCGATGGTGAGGATTTCCTTCTGCGCGGTTTCGACATCGCTGACGCGCACCGGGCCTTTGGCCTCGAGGTCGTCGCGCAACAGTTCGGCGGCACGCTTGGACATGTTCTTGAAGATCTTTTCCTTGACGCCTTCGTCCGAGCCCTTGAGGGCCAGTACCAGCACATCGGAAGAGACTTCGCGCAACAGCGCCTGAATGCCACGGTCATCGACGTCGGCAAGGTTGTTGAAGACGAACATGAGGTCTTCGATCTGACCGGACAGGTCTTCGTCGACTTCGCGGATCGAGTCCATGAGCTGGCCTTCGATCGAGCTGTCGAGGAAGTTCATGATGTCGGCCGCACGCTTGATGCCACCCAAGGTGGTGCGCGAGGCATTCGAGTTGCCGGAGAACTGTTTCTCGAGAATCTGGTTGAGTTCTTTCAAGGCTGCCGGCTGCACGGTGTTCAACGACGAAACGCGCAGGATGATGTCCAGACGCACCTTATGGTCGAAGTTGCCGAGCACTTCACCGGCCTGATCCGGGTCGAGGTACGCGACCACGATTGCCTGGATCTGCGGGTGTTCGTAACGAATGACGTCGGCGACGGCGCGCGGCTCCATCCATTTCAGACTGTCGAGGCCGCTGGTGTTGCCACCGAGCAGGATGCGGTCGATCAGGCCGTTGGCCTTGTCTTCGCCCAGGGCCTGGGTGAGCATCTTGCGCACGTAGTCGTCGGAACCGACGCCGAGGCTGGTCTGATCGCCGACGATGTCGACGAACTCGCTCATCACCTGCTCGACCTGCTCGCGGTGCACGTTGCCCATCTGCGCCATGGCCACGCCAACGCGCTGAACCTCTTTGGGGCCCATGTGGCGCAGCACTTGCGCGGCATCGGTCGAACCCAGGGACAGCAGCAGAATCGCGGCTTTGTCGACCTTGGTCAGTTTGACGGCGGCGGCTCGGTTATCACTCATCTGCGTTAATCCACTCTTTTACGACCTGAGCCACGCGACCCGGGTCTTCAGCTACCAGACTCTTGATTGCATTCAGCTGCGCGTCATAACCCTCGCTCGGGCTCGGCAACAGAATGCTCTGCGGACCACCGAGGCTCACGCGGTCGTTGGCCAGGTCGCCGTCCAGGCCGCCCATGCCACCGAGTTCCACGTCGCTGCCCAGACCGGCCAGCTCCTTGCCTTTGCCGCCGCCGGTGATGTTGTTGAGCACCGGACGCAGCACACCAAACACCAGTACGAGGATGAACAGCACACCCAGCACTTGTTTGACGATGTCCCAGAACCATGGCTGGGAGTAGAACGGAATATCGGCAATCACTTCACCGCGCTCGGCGGAGAACGGCATGTTGATCACGCTGACGCTGTCACCACGGCTGGCGTCGAAACCGACGGCGTCCTGCACCAGACGCGTGAAGCGCGCCAATTCGTCGGCGCTCCACGGCGCACGGCTGGTTTCACCGTTGGCCGGGTTGATCTTGACCTGATCATCGACCACCACCGACACCGACAGGCGATTGAGACGGCCCTGCTGCTGTTTGGTGTGGCTGATCGAACGGTCGAGTTCGAAGTTCTTCGTCGATTGTTGACGCTTGTCGGCCGGATACGGCGCGAGCATCGGCTGGCCGGTGGCCGGGTCCATGATCTGCTGACCGTTGGCGTCAACCAGTGGCTGACCCGGCTGGATCATGCCGGCCGGTGCGGCGGTGCCACCGGTGGTCTGCGGCGCCGACGCTGGCGACGGTGGCTGGTTGCTCAGGGCACCCGGCACACCTTGCGGGCCATTGCTGGCGGTGCGTTGTTCGTTGACCGACTGCTCGCTGCGCAACGCCGGTTGGTCCGGGTTGAACTGCTCGGCAGTCGATTCGACGGCATTGAAATCGATGTCGGCGGAAACTTCCGCTTTGTATCGATCATTGCCCAATACCGGCTGCAGAATGTTGTGCACGCGTTGGGTGAGCATGCTTTCCATGCGGCGGCTGTAATCGAACTGCTTGCCGGCCATGGTCATTTCCGAGTTCTCCGCCTGATCGGAGAGCAGATTGCCCTTCTGATCGACGACGGTGATCTGCGATTTGCTCAACTCCGGCACAGACGTCGCGACCAGGTTGATGATCGCTACCACCTGACCCGGCTCCAGCGAACGCCCGCTATACAGCTCGACCAGTACCGAAGCGCTCGGCTTGCGCTCGTCACGGACGAACACCGAGCTCTTCGGAATTGCCAGGTGCACGCGGGCACCCTTGACGTTGTTGAGGCTGGAGATGGTGCGCGCCAGTTCGCCTTCGAGGCCGCGACGATAACGGGTCGCTTCCATGAACTGACTAGTGCCCAGACCCTGTTCCTTGTCGAGGATTTCGAAACCGATATTGCCGTCGCTGGGAGTGACACCAGCGGCGGCGAGTTTCATCCGCGCACGGGACAGGTCGTCGGCCTTGACCAGCAAGGCGCCGGAATTGGGTTCTACGTTGTAGGGAATGTCAGCGGCGGCCAGGGTTTCCATGACCTGCTTGGCGTCCAGGCCGGCAAGGCTGCCGTACAGTGGACGGTAATCCGGCTGCTGCGACCACAGCACCACGGCAAAGCCAATCGCCACGCTCGCAGCCAGGCCGACCAACAGGCCGACCTGACGCAGCACGGTCATCTGGGAAAGGTTTTCCAGAAAGGACAGGCCGAACAGCGGCGGTTTGCCGTCGATCGGGGTGGCCTTGGCCGGAACGTTATCAGCGACTGCTTCTGCCATGACTTATTTCGCCCTTAAACCGGCATCTGCATGATGTCTTGGTAAGCCTGGACCAGCTTGTTGCGCACCTGGGTCAGAGCCTGGAACGACACGCTGGCTTTTTGCGATGCGATCATCACGTCGGTCAGGTCGACACCGCTCTTGCCGATCTCGAACGCATTGGCCAGTTGAGTCGACGCCTGCTGGGTATCGCTGACTTTATTGATCGCCTGACCGAGCATGTCGGAAAAGCTGCTGCCGGCAATTTCAGGGACAGCGGCAGTCGATTTACGCGCAGACATGGCATCCACTTTCATGGCCTGCATGTCCATCATCAACCGATTAAATTCAATACCTTGGCTCATGGTCTACTCTCTTGGGCGGCCCGCAATTTTTTGACACTCACTCGGCGGGTACACAGGTATTAGCAACAAGGGTGCCAGCTCATGGGCACCCTTCTGAGAAAAGCATCTGGAATGTTTTGCAGCTTCCGTCAGGTGGCGAACAGATAGCCTTCGACGTCCATCCCGGCGTCGCGCATTTGCGCCAGTTTGTAGCGCAGGGTGCGGGGGCTGATGCCGAGCTTTTCGGCAGCTTCCTTGCGGCGGCCACGCTCGGCGCGCAGGGTGTCGATGATCATCTGAAACTCCCGGCGGCGCAGGTCGTCGCCCAGGGCTCCGGTGGAATCCGCCTCGATTTCCACCTCGCGCATCACCGGTGCCGCGACCGGCAACGGCGCAAATGTCACCGCACCGCTCAGGCAGAAATCCTGCGGCTGGATCAAGCCGCCCTGCTGCAGAATCAGCGCGCGCTGAATGGCGTTATCCAGCTCACGCACGTTGCCCGGCCACGGGTACTCGGTCAGGCAGGCTTGTGCTTCGGGGGAAAGCTTCGCCGCAGCGTGCTTCATTTTATTGACGTGTTTGGCCAACAACTTTTCCGCCAGCGGCAGGATATCGGCAGTGCGCTCGCGAAGTGGACGCCAGGCCAGAGGAAAAACCGACAAGCGGTAAAACAGGTCTTCACGGAAGCGCCCCGCTGCCACTTCGCCAGCCAGATCACGGTTGGTCGTGGCGACCACGCGGATATCCAGACTGATCGGCTTGCGTGCGCCCACGCGCTCGACTTCGCGCTCCTGCAGGACCCGCAACAGTTTGGCTTGCAGACCCAGCGGCATTTCGGAAATTTCATCGAGCAGAATGGTGCCACCGTCCGCTTGCTCGAACTTGCCGGCTTGCGAGGCGATAGCGCCGGTGAACGAACCCTTTTCATGCCCGAACAGTGTCGCTTCGAGCATGTTGTCGGGAATCGCCGCACAGTTGATCGCAATAAATGGCTGACTGGCCCGCCGCGATTGCTGGTGAATGTAGCGCGCCAATACTTCTTTACCGGTGCCGGACTCGCCGGAGATCAGGACAGTCGAATCACTGCGCGCGACTCGTGCGGCCAGTTCAAGCAACTGCGCACTGGCCGGCTCGACAGCAACGGGGCCCTCCGCTTCGCCAGCATCAATGCTGCCCAACGCGTGCCGGGCCACCAGATCAAGCAACGCTTTGGGTTCGAACGGCTTGACCAGATAATCCGCCGCGCCCTGGCGCATGGCATCGACCGCACGCTCGACTGCGCCGTGGGCGGTCATCAGCAGCACCGGCAATTGCGGTTGGCGCGCGCGCAGCAGGGCAAGCAATTGATGGCCGTCCATGCCCGGCATGTTGACGTCGCTGACCACCAGACTGAAGGCTTGCTGCGCGACGGCCGTCAGTGCTTCTTCGGCGCTGCCGACGGCGTGATAGTCGTGGCCGGCGAGCAACAGCGTATCGGCCAGCGCTTCGCGCAACGAACGGTCATCCTCGACCAGCAACACCTTGATGCCCATGACGATCATTCAACTCCCTGTGCAGCGGAAAACAGCGGCAGGCTGACCTGCGCGCAGGTACCGCGCCCGACCCGCGAACGCAGGGTCAATTCTCCCTGATGGGCACGCGCCACCGCTTTGACCACGGTCAGGCCAAGACCGGTCCCGGTGACTTTGGTAGTAAAAAAAGGCTCGCCGAGGCGCGCCAAAACTGTCGGCTCAATGCCGCTGCCGCTGTCGCTGACACACACGCGCAGGGTGTTGCCTCTGGTGTAGCAATGCACTTTCAAGCGCGCCTCGCCGGCGCTGGCCTGGATGGCGTTTTCAATCAGATTCAGCAGTGCGCCGACCAGCGTGTCACGGTTGCACAGCAGCTCACCGGCATGGCTGTCGCACTGCCAGCGAATCGGCAGATCCTGCACGTGGGTCAGCGCCGCGGCCTGCAGCGATTGCATCAATGCATCGGGGGTCAGGCGATCGGTCAGGGGCAATTCACCACGGGCGAACACCAGCATGTCGCGCACTTGATGCTCGAGTTCGTGCAGACGCTCTTTCAGGCGTCCGGCAAAGCGCTGCTGGGTTTCCACCGGCAATTGCTGCTCAGTCAAATGACTGGCGTAAAGCAAAGCGGCGGACAGCGGCGTGCGAATCTGATGCGCCAGGGACGCAACCATGCGCCCCAGCGAAGACAACCGCTCGTGCCGTGCCAGTTGATCTTGCAGATGACGGGTTTCCGTCAAGTCATTGAGCAGCACCAACTGCCCCGGCTCGGCGTCCAGCGAGCGGGTGGAGATCGACAGGCGTCGACCGTTTTTTAGAGAGATTTCATGACCGTCGTCTTCACGCGGAGCGAAGCAGCGTGCGATCACATGGCGCCAGAGCTCGCCTTCGAGTGGCGAGCCAAGCAGGTCGATGGCGGCCGGGTTGGCTTCGCGCACCAGACCGTGGCCGTCGATAACGATCACGCCGCCGGGCAACAGGTCGAGGAGGTTTTGCAGGCGATTGGCCAGGCGTTCTTTTTCCGCCAGCTCCTGCATGCGCTGGGCGCTGACCACCGCCAGCTCACCCTTGAGCTCGGTGACGCGCGCTTCGAGCAGACTGTAAGAGTCAGTCAGCTGGCTCGACATCTGGTTGAACAGCTGAAAGGCCTGCTCAAGTCCCTGACGACTTGCCTGCTCTACGGACGAGGGTTGCCCCACGATATTGGAGGCAGAAGAGATCTGGGCGGCTTGGGGCATTGGGCTCTCTCGCTTGGCTGACCGTCAGTGAAACGGAACGTTGCGAGGGCTATAGCAATACCCGTGCCTAAAAAAAACCGCTTATAAATGAAGCGGTTGAAAAACAGGCGTCAATCATCCGCCTGTTCATCTCCTCCAGCGCGGCTCATGCCGTACTTGCGCATCTTCTCGACCAGCGTGGTGCGACGAATACGCAGACGCTCAGCAGCACGGGCGACAATGCCATTGGCATCGTCCAGCGCCTGCTGAATCAGGCCCTGCTCCAGGCCACCGAGGTAGTCCTTGAGGTCCAGACCTTCCGGCGGCAGCAGTGCGTTGGCGCTGAAGTCCGGAGTATGACCATTGATCGCCACGCGCTCTTCAAGATCGCTACGCAGACTGTCGACCATTTGCTCGTCTTCGTCGTCGACGTAGCGGAATTTCTTCGGCAGCTCGACCACGCCGATTACCCCGTACGGGTGCATGATCGCCATACGCTCAACGAGGTTGGCCAGTTCGCGGACGTTGCCCGGCCAGCCGTGACGGCACAGCGACATGATCGCCGCGGAGTTGAAACGGATCGAACCACGCTTCTCGTGCTCCATGCGCGAGATCAGTTCGTTCATCAACAGCGGGATATCTTCGACACGCTCGCGCAGCGGCGCCATCTCGATCGGGAACACGTTCAGGCGATAGTAGAGGTCTTCGCGGAACGAGCCGATCTCGATCATGCTTTCGAGATTCTTGTGGGTCGCGGCAATGATGCGCACGTCGACGCTCTGGGTCTTGTTGCTGCCCACGCGCTCGAAGGTGCGTTCCTGCAGCACGCGCAGCAGCTTGACCTGCATAGGCAGCGGCATGTCGCCGATTTCGTCGAGGAACAGCGTGCCGCCGTTGGCCAGTTCAAAGCGTCCGGCACGGCTGGTGATCGCACCGGTGAAGGCGCCCTTCTCGTGGCCGAACAGTTCGCTTTCCAGCAGCTCAGCAGGGATCGCCCCGCAGTTGACCGGCACGAACGGCGCGTCGCGGCGCTTGGAGTGGTAGTGCAGGTTGCGCGCGACCACTTCCTTGCCAGTGCCGGACTCGCCGAGGATCAGCACGCTGGCGTCGGTGTCGGCCACCTGCTGCATCATCTGACGGACGTGCTGGATCGCACGACTGGTGCCGACGAGGCTGCGGAAAAGATTGGGTTCGCGATGACGGCCGCGTTCACGGGCCTGGTCGTACATCTCGCGATAGACCTGAGCGCGGTGCAGCGAATCGAGCAATTTGCTGTAGCTGGGCGGCATTTCCAGGGTCGAAAGTACGCGACGACGCTGGTCTTCAGGCAGGTCAACGGAAGAATTATCGCCCATTAACAAAACCGGAAGGAACTCATCCCAGGTTGCGAGTGTCTTTAGCAAGCCCAAAAGCGCGCCAGGAGCATTGACGGTCCCGATCAGTACGCAAATGACCTCACGACTAGACGACAAAGAGCCGACTGCCTGCTGCCAGTCATGGCTGCCGCAGGGTAAATTTTCTTCGCCAAGAAAATTCAAAATCACCGCCAGGTCGCGGCGGCGGACGCTATCGTCATCGATCAGCAGAATTTTGGTTTCACGCCACATGCAATAGCAACTTCCCTAGTCAACTCAATGCCCGAAAAATAAGGCAAGCGAGACGCTTGCAGGACACCATGTGCCTGTAGACGCCCTAAACCTGATAATAGCCACTAGTTAAGTCAAAAAACCGTGCACAGTCAAATTTATGGCGCACATCTCTGGTTCAACTGACGGTTAATCAACCAAACAGATGGTAAACCTTTGCAGCCTTTTGCGCTTGGGTGATCTGCGACATCTCGTTGGCTATCGCCTGCCGCTCGCCCATTGCCACCTCAAGAAGCTCTTTGTACACATGCAGCAGCTCCTCAAGGTTGTCGCGTAGCGCAACTTCATCCATCGAAGCTTCCGCCATGACGTCTTCCATGCAGGAACGGCAAGCCAGATCCAGCTCGCCAATGGCTTCCCAGTTTCGCTCGGCCAGAGCACCGACCAACGCTTCACGGGTATCGGCTATTCGCTGCAATACAAGACTCATGGTGATCTCCTTCAGAACTGCGGAGCCGGCACAGGCGCGATGGCGTCCCAGCCTTCTTTGACCGTTGTCAGCAGGCCGGCCACTTCGTCGAGGACACGTGGATCGCTGCTGATATTTGCTTCGGCAAGGCGCTTCATCATGTAGATGTACAGGCCATCCAGATCGGCCAGCGCCTCTGCATTATTTTCGAGATCGAGACCTTCGCGCAGGCCACTGACGATGCCGATAGCCTTGCTGATCGCCGTGCATTTGCCGGGGATGTCCTTACGCTCGATGGCGCCTTTGGCCTGAGCAATACGGGCCAGGCCACCTTCCATCAACATTTGCACCAGGCGGTGCGGGCTCGCTTCGGACGTCTGCGCGTGCGCGCCGACTTTCTGGTATTGCCGAAGGGCTAACATCGGGTTCATGTTCTACCTCATTGCCACGTTGACTCGTATAACCAGTGTATCGCCAACCGGTCCGAAAACTTTAGATCAAAAGACAAAAACCCGGCGCACGCCGATAAAGCGTAGCCGGGTTTTTGTCGTGACTGACTGTTACTTCGCCGACTGCTGCGCGTTCAGCGAGCTGAAGAACGAGGTGATGTTGCTCGCCGTTGCCTTCATCTGCCCGACCAGCAAGTCCATGGCATTGTACTTGGCGGTCAATGTCTTGGTCAGGTTGGCGACACGCAGATCCAGCGCCAACTGCTGGTTGGTCAGATTGCGTGTGTTGTTATTCAGAATGGCGAGGCGCTGATCCAGCAAACCGGTTGTGACCTTGCCACCCACCGGCGCCTTGAGGTACGGATCAACCGCCTTGCTCATACGTGCCAACAGGCCGTTGGTATCGTTGGTCCCGGTAAACAACTGCTGAACCTGCCCCGTCATTCCGGGCTGGTCCATGGTCTTGTTGAAGGCGGCGGTATCGAAGGTCAGGTTACCGCTGGTGCGGTCGGTCATTACACCCAATTGCGACAGCACAGACAGGGGGCCGCCTGCACCTGGAGCCGTCAGTTCAGCACGAATATCGGCTATCAGTGTCCGCGGCAGCGAATCGCCCGTGAATGCAGCCTGCACGGTCAGCTTGCCATCTTCATCCGGCGTCGCCTTGGACAGGGTATCGATGGTTTTCTTCAGCGTGTTGTAAGCGTCGACAAACGACTGGATCGATGTCTGCAACCCTTTGGTGTTGGCATCAACACTGACGACAGTAGGCGCGCCATTGGCTGGCGTGACCGAAGTGAGATTCAGGGTCAGCCCGCTGATTGCGCCGCTCACCGTATTACTCTTGCTGGTTACTGTCAGCCCGTCGATGGTCAGCTGGGCGTCTTGTGCTACGCCGTTGACAGCACCCGAAGCGCCTGCCGCCGGACTGGTTCCCAGCGGCTGAGTGCCATCGATTTCCAGACCGGCAATGCCGCTGACGGTAAGGTCAGAACCGGCGCCGGTCTTGCTTGAGCTGATCACCAGGCGCGAGGACCCGCTGCTGTCGGTAACAATGTTCGCAGAGATTCCGTTAGCGCCTTGAGCTTTGTTGATCGCGTCACGCGTGCTCTGCAAGGTCGCGCCAGCCGGGATGTCGACGTTGTAATCAGTGCCATTCTGACTGATTTTCAGGGTACCACTCGGAATGGCACTGGCGGCACCGCCGGCGAAAGAAGCACTGGCTATTTTCGAACCCGTGGCCAGTTTGCTCACAACAACATTATATTTTCCCGAAACTGCGGTGCTGTCGGACGTGGCGCTGAGGATATCCGCGTTACCCGAAGTCGCCGTGAAGCCGGCAAACGCAGGATTGGTTTTGCTGCTCAGATTGGTCATCGCGGTCTGGAATGCGGTCAGCGCACTCTTCAACGACCCGACACCAGAAATTTTCAGGCTGTTGGTTTTGGTCGCAGAATCGATTTGCGTCTGCTTCGGCGATTTGTCGGCGTTGACCAGCGCGGTCACGATCGCGCCGATGTCCAGGCCGGAACCCAGTCCGGAACCCGGTAGAATTGGACTTGCCATGTGCATCTCCCTTCAGATTGTTGCCATTCTTTTGACCGTTACAGGCGTCTTGAGAACGAGCAAACACTATTCATGCCATTTATCAGACTTTGGCGTCGAACAACACGTGGCTTGCGTTGGCGAGGCTGTCCGCCAGTTTGAGGGCTTCAGCGGAAGGAATCTGTCGAACAACTTCACCCGTCTCGCTCGCGATCACCTTGACGATGACCTTGCCGGAATGCTCGTCAATCGAGAACTCCAGATTACGCTTGATCGACTGGACGAATTTTTCGATCTCTTGCACCGCCAGTTTCAACTTGGCGCCGTCCGAATCCTGATCCTTGGCAGCGACCGGCGCTTCAGTCTTTTGGACTTTAGGCAGCTCTGACGTTTTGTCAGCAACCGGTGGCACTGGCTTGGGAGCCGGATAAGACACGTTAAGCTTCACGCTCATGTCCATGCCCATCACCTCTTAACGAAAAAAAGCGAGAGAGCACGACCAGCGCACTCCCCCGCTCAAACCTGTTCCGAATTACTGAAGCAGTTTCAGTACAGCGGAAGGCAGTTGGTTGGCCTGGGCCAGAACCGAAGTGGAAGCTTGCTGCAGAGTTTGCTGCTTGGTCAGGTTAGCAGTTTCTGCGGCGAAGTCGGTGTCCTGTACACGACCCTGAGCAGCGGTGGTGTTTTCAGTGATGTTCTGCAGGTTGGAGATGGTGCTGGTCAGACGGTTCTGCGAAGCACCGAGGCTGGCACGGGTTGCACCGATTGCAGCGATAGCGGCGTCGATTGCAGTGATCGCGCTGTCGATGGCAACGGCTGCGTCAGACGGGCTGGCGCCGGTCAGGGCCAGAGTACCGCTACCAACCGACAGGCTGACGGCGTCGAACTTGGAGCTCAGTACCAGGTCGATGTGGTTAGCCGAACCAGTGTTTGCGCCCACTTGCAGAGTCACAGTACCAGCCGAACCGTCCAGCAGGTTCTTGCCGTTCAGGTTGGTCGAAGCGGAGATACGGGTGATCTCGTCCGACATCTGAGCGAATTCAGAGTTGGTAGCGGTCTGGTCAGCGGTGCCGTTGGTACCGTTACGGGCTTTAACAGCCAGTTCACGCATACGCTGCAGGATGTCGGTAGTGGCTTGCAGAGCGCCTTCAGCGGTCTGGGCAACGGAGATACCGTCGTTGGCGTTCTGGATGGCCTGGGTGTTACCGCGGATCTGCGAAGACATACGGTTGGAGATCTGCAGGCCAGCGGCGTCGTCTTTGGCGCTGTTGATTTTCAGGCCGGAAGACAGGCGCTGCATCGAGGTGGACAGAGCGTCGGAAGCGCGGTTCAGGTTTTTCTGAACGTTCAACGATGTGGTGTTGGTGTTTACTGTTAAAGCCATGACGAATTCCTCGTTGGTTGGGTACTGCGGCTTCCGGCCCTGGCAACCGCCGGGTATGGCCTAGAGAACCTTCGTAATAGTTATCGTCGGGTTTGCAGGTTGCTTGAGGGCTTTTTGAAAAAATTTTGCCATCACCACGCCACCCCCGAGAAAACAATGACTTAGCTGTACTTCAACCGCATAAAAATGACGTCATAAAACTGCCTGTCACGCAAAGCCGCGGGCCAGTGCTGCGCAGCAGTTCAGCGCCTGGCACTTTCCAGCAATTCAACCAGTTCGTATTCCATAGAGTCGGCCAGTCCCAACCAGTCCTGGCGCTCCTGGCAATCGAGCATTTGCATGAGCACCTGCGCCCACGCCTGCTGGATCTCTATTGGGGCAGACGACAGACATTGCTGGGCCTGTTCGAACACATCGACCATGGTCAACGCCGCTTCTACGTCACGCCCCAGACGAAACAATGCAGCGCATTGGCGACACTGATCCTGACTGTGATTCAGCGCACTCATTGCACGAACTCCGGATTGAAAGCGGTGCCGGCGATCAGCGCGCCGGCGCGGCTGCTGTTGAGAAATTCGACCTGTGGATGCGCGGCGATGTAGCGCTCCAACACACACAGATAGCCGCGAAAATTCAGCTGGGTACTGACGCGCTGACCATGGCCATCGCGCACCCAGTGCCGCGCCTGGGCCAGCGGCGGGCCCAAATCGCCGTCGCCCCAACCGGCGTGAGTCTTGTTCATCGGGAAGGCGAAGTCGGCGCCAAACAAAGTGATTCGGGGCGCGCCCATTTTTACCGCGAGGTCCACCGCCGGATGGATCACGCTGCCGCCGACGTGCAGCTCGCCGCGTGGATACTGTTCTTTCAGCTCGGCATAGATCGGGCTGGCCGAATAGCCGCCATAGCGCTTGCCCTTCCATGCCTTCAATATCTGCGGATCGCTCATCGGCAGGTACACCAGCGTAATGCCGTCAGACTTCTCGAAGGGCAAATGCCGAAAGCCGATGCGTTGATCGATGCTTACCACCAGATCAGGCACGATGCCGTGTTCGCGCAACGGCCGATAAGCGGTATCAACACAGATGAACAACGGCCGCTCGGCAAGCTGACCAATCGCCGCCAGACGTTCGAAATGCTGCTCCAGTGTCGGCCCGGTGGCGATTACGTAGACTTCGCGGCCAGCGCAGCTGCCGAACAATTGCGCCACATCGGCATCGCCAAGCAACACCGGCAGACATTCCTGCAAGCGCTGCCGGATTTCCGGTGACTGCGGATCGAAATCGCGGTTATTGAATGTCAGGTGCACTTCATTGATCAGCCGGTCGCGAATCTTCGCATTGAAGTCATCGGCCAGCAGCATCTCGGCCGGCAGGGCAAAAAACGGCGTGAAGAAGTCCGGGTGATCGCCGGCGTAAAACAGTTCGACCCGAGGGTCCTGTAGCCACTGGCGCTGATCGAGCAGTTGCAGCACCAGCGCGAACAGCGCGCCATTGAGGATGTGTACGTACAGGCGCTCGAGCCCCGCGCGCTCGAGCAGCACACCGGGCAAGTCGCCCAGGCCGGTGCCATAGACGTGCAGTTGCGGTTTTTCCGGCAGGCTCGCTGCCTGAATCTTCGCCTCATGCAGGCGATCATGGCGGCTGGTGAGCTGAATGCCGTCGACGCTCAGCGTCGAGCCCAGCCCTTGCACGAGTTCGGCCTGCACGGACGCGCTGTCTTCAGCCATCAATCGCTCGAACAGCGCCGGCCAGCGCCGTTGCAACACCTCGGCATTGGCTTGGAAAAACTCGCTCATGGCGCCTCGCGCTCCTTCTCGGGCAAAAAAATAGCGTTCAAGGTTAACCTTGAACGCTATTTTTGTATCAGTGGTTTTTGCTGCAGTTTACGGACGATAGATGATCGCCGAGCCCCACGACAGGCCAACACCAAAACCGCTCAGCGCAACGCGCTGCCAGTCGGAGTCGAGCACGTGCTTTTCCAGAAGCAGCGGAATGCTCGACGACACGGTGTTGCCGGTCTCGACCATGTCCTTGATGAATTTCTCCGGCTCGCCTTCGAAGCGTCGCGCCACGGCGTCGACAATCGCCGCGCTGCCCTGGTGAATGCAGAATGCATCGATGTCATCGGCTTTCAGCCCCGAATCGTCAAGCAGTTCATGCAAGTGCGCCGGGACTTTCAGCAATGCGAAATTGAAGACCTGACGACCGTTCATGAAGAACACGCCGTTGCTGACTTTCAGGTGCGGTGCCCCGGAACCGTCGGTGCCGAACTTGGCCTTGCCGAGCGCCCAGGTCGGGTTTTCGCCCATCCACGTGGCGGTGGCGGCATCGCCAAACAGCATGGTGGTGTTGCGGTCTTCCGGGTCAACGATTTTCGAATACGGGTCCGCGGTGATCAGCAGGCCGTTCTTCAGGCCGGCGGCTTCCATGAAGCCCTTGATCGCGTAAATGCCGTAGACATAACCGGAGCAGCCCAGAGAAATGTCGAACGCTGCAACATTGGTCGGCAGGCCGAGTTTGTCCTGGACGATGGCAGCGGTGTGCGGCAGACCTTCTTCGTCACCGTTCTGGGTGACGACGATCAGAGCATCGATGGATTCACGTTTCAGTTCAGGGTTGCTGGCAAACAGCGCATTGGCCGCTTCCACGCACAGATCGGAGGTTTCCTGCTCAGCGTCTTTGCGCGGCAGGAACGCCGAACCGATCTTGCCAAGGATGAATTCTTCATCCTTCTCGAATTTTGCACCTTGTGCGTAATTGTCCACGCCGGCTACAGGAACGTAGCTCGCAATGCTTTTTATGCCAATCATTACGGCTTCCCAATAAAAAACAGCCCAAAACCACCGCTCGCAAGGATTCGAGGGGCGCCGACAAACAGAAAACGGCCGCCACAACGGGCAGCCACGGGAAGCGCAAAGGGCTATCACTGGAACCGCAAAACGGGCCAGGCGCCATCTCCCCGGTCAATACAATACAGTGAAGATGCGCGTTATGACTCGCAGGTCACGCTATTTTGCCGAATCGATGGCAGATTGGCTTATTCGATCAGCGACCAATCCAGTGGCGTACCACGCTTGATCGCGGTGCGCGCGCGGCGTCCGAGAACGGCATCGGTGTGCTTGGGCGGCAGACCGAGGCCAGGACGGATGGCGCGCAGATTGTCCCCGGTAAAGGCTTCACCGGCGGCCATGTCAGCGGTGACGTACAGCGAACGGCGATAGACCAGCGACTTGCGCTCAGCCTCGGTCACGCCGTAATGCACCTGCCCCATGGCCTGCCAGGCACGTTCGGTTTCGACGACCAGACTGGCCAGTTCCGCCGGTTCCAGGGAAAAGCTCGCGTCGACGCCACCGGCCGAACGATCGAGGGTGAAGTGCTTTTCCACCACCGTCGCGCCCAGCGCCACCGCCGCCACCGATACGCCAACGCCCATCGAGTGATCCGACAGCCCCACCTCGCAGCCAAACAGCTCACGCAGATGCGGGATCGTGCGCACGTTGCTGTTGAGTGGCGTGGCCGGATAAGTGCTGGTGCACTTGAGCAGGACCAGATCCTTGCAGCCGGCCTCGCGTGCGGCGCGCACGGTTTCATCCAGTTCGGCGATGCTGGCCATGCCGGTGGAGATGATCAGCGGTTTACCGGTGGCGGCGACACGGCGGATCAACGGCAGATCGGTGTTTTCAAAACTGGCGATCTTGTACGCCGGCACCTCGAGGCTTTCGAGAAAATCCACCGCGCTGTCGTCGAACGGCGTCGAGAACGCGAGCATCCCCAACTCCTTGGCTCGAGCAAAAATCGGCGCGTGCCATTCCCACGGTGTGTGGGCTTTTTCATACAAATCGTAGAGCGAAGTGCCGGCCCACAGACTGCCGGGATCCTTGATGAAGAATTCGCCTTCAGCCAGATCCAGGGTCATGGTTTCGGCGGTGTAGGTTTGCAGCTTCAAGGCATGCGCACCACCCTTCGCAGCAGCCTCGACGATTTGCAGGGCGACATCGAGAGACTGGTTATGATTGCCACTCATCTCGGCAATGATGAACGGCGGCGCGTCGGCACCAATCGTGCGGTGGCCAATCTTGAAACTAGACATGCGAGTGATCCTTCAAAACACGGCTGAACGCGCAGGTTTCCTGGATGAACCCGGCGTCGCGGAAGACTTTCAATGAAGACTGATTGGCGGGCATGACCCGGGCATTGATGCGCGTCAATTGCGGCCAGTGCGCAGCGACGAACGCTTCGCCACGGCTGAGCACTGCCCTGCCCCAACCGAGGCCGAAACGCCCTTCCAGCAGATAGATCGACACTTCCGCTTCGAATCCGCGCAAGTCGTAGCGCAGCACCCCGACCGGGCCGTCATCCGCCTCGGCGATCAACAGCAGCCGCTGCGGATTGCGCAAACTTGCCATCAACCAGTTCAGGTGCTGCGGCCAATCGATCACGCCGGATTCCAGCGACCAGCGCCGCACCGGCTCGGCATTGCGCCCATCGAACAGCAACTGCGCATCGTCCAGCGTCGCCGGGCGCAGTTTCAGTACCGCGCCGGCCAGCGCCGCCGCCACGCGTTCGGCACCGCGTCCGTCGACCAGTTGCCGCGAGCGCGCGGCGAGGCTCTGGCGCAGAAAGTGATTGTCCATCACAAAGCCGACCGCATCGCGCAGTTGCTCGACGCTGACCTGCTCGCGCGCACCCATGAACACATGCGCGCCGGCCGCCGCCATGACTTCACCGTTGGCCTGCTGATTGTTCGCCACAGCGATGCAGATGGTCGGCAAGCCGAGCGCCGCACGCTCCCAACTGGTGCCGCCGCCGGCGCCGATAAACAGATCGGCTTCAGTCATGCGTTGATGGAAATCGCTGACGAAACTGTGCAGGCGCCAGTTCGGCCGTGTCTCGGCCAAGGCCTGCATCTGCGCCCACGCCGGGTTGTCGGCGCCCGCGACGAAATCAACCTGCAACTCAGTGAAATCAGCCAGCGCCAACATCGCGTGATGAGTCTGCATCGCCGCGTCGAAACCGCCGAAATTCACCAGCACCCGCCGCGCCTTCGGTTTGATCTCGATGGCTTCGCAGTTGAATTCTTCACGGAGCATGGCGTAGCGCGGACCGAGCAAGGTGCGACAGCCCGGCGGCAGCAGCGGCGCGTAGTTTTCACTTAAGCCGGACAGGTTCTGATTGAGCAGCAGATCGACGCTGTAGCGCCGCGTCGCCAGATCATCCACCGCGGCGATTCGATGCGCCCAGCGCCGGGCAGCGGTTTGCCAGTGATGGTCTAGGCCGTAGTGGTCGGCGATGATCCAGTCGAACGGCGCCTGCCCATCCAGCATCAGGCCCAGCGCATCAATGTCGAACTGCCACGGCAACATCGATTCGATGGCCTGCAGCGGGTCTTCATCACGATAGCGCTCGGGCAGCGCGAAGGTCTCGAAGCCTTCGGCATTCAAGGCTTCGAGTCGATGTCCCGGCAAGCGCCGACAGGCAAACGCAACATGACTGCCCTGCCCGCGCAACACTCGCGCCAGCGTCAGGCAGCGGGCGATATGGCCGCTGCCGATGGCCGGCGAAGCGTCGGCACGGATCAGCACTCTCATGGCAGTTCTCCGCCGGCCTTGAGCGCGGCGTACAGGTATTCGGCGCGTTGCCAGTCTTCGGGGGTGTCGATGTCCTGAACCAGATGGCGCGGCAGGATAACCGGCAGGCTGGCTGGCGAGAACAGCGTCTCGCCGCGCAACCACGCTTCGCTGCGCCCCCAGTAAAACTGCCCGGCATCCTGAAACGCTTCGGGCAGATCCTGCGAACGGGTGGTGCGAAACTCCGGATAAAGCGACATCAGGGCGCCCTCCTCGTTGAGGGTCAGCGCACGCTGCACGGGAAACCCGAAGCCGCACACCGAGAAAGCGAACGACTTGTGCGGATGCTGCTTGAGCAATTCGAGGCCCTGACGCAGGTAGCGCACTTGCAACAGCGGTGCCGTCGCATACAGGCAACAGGCGTAATCGAATGCCGGCAGCTGCTGCAGGGCATGCACGATCACCGCAGCGGTACCGGTGAAATCATCCGCCAGATCGGCCGGTCGCATGAACGGCACTTCGGCGCCGTGCGCCCGTGCGACGTCGGCAATTTCCACATCGTCGGTACTGACCACCACGGCGTCGAACAGCGCTGATTCCAGCGCCGTGCGAATCGAGCGGACGATCATCGGTACGCCGTCGAACGGTTTGAGATTCTTGCGCGGGATGCGCTTGCTGCCACCACGGGCGGGGATGATCGCGACGCAGCTCACGGTGCCTTACTCCTCAAGCAGCAGCCGGCGCAGTTGCTCGACCACCTGATCCTGTTGTTCTTCGCTGAGCAAAGGGAACAGCGGCAAGCTGATCGCCTCGGCGTAATAGCGCTCGGCCTCGGGGAAATCGCCCTCGGCAAAACCCAGCTCGCGATAGTACGGCTGCAGATGCACCGGAATATAGTGCAGATTTACGCCGATGCCGGCGGCGCGCAAACCTTCGAACACCTGGCGATGACTGAGGTTGCAGCGCTCGGCCTGCAAACGCACCACGTACAAGTGCCACGCCGATTCGGCCTCCGGCTGCGCACTCGGCAAGGTCAGCGGCAGGTAGGCGAGCAACTGATCGTAACGCGCTGCGAGTTCGCGGCGCCGTGCGACAAATTCGTGGAGCTTGCGCAGTTGTGACAGACCCAGCGCCGCTTGCAGATCGGTAATCCGATAGTTGAAACCCAGCTCGACCTGCTGGTAATACCACGGCCCGTGACTGGGCTCGGTCATCTGTTCTGCATCCCGGGTCATACCATGGCTGCGCAGGCGTCGCAGACGTTCGGCCAGCGCCGGGCGATTGGTCAGGACCATGCCGCCCTCGGCGCTGGTGATGATTTTCACCGGATGAAAACTGAACACCGTCATCGCCGCGAATTCACCACAACCGACCGGACGCCCGGCGTAGCTCGCGCCCACTGCGTGGGAGGCGTCTTCGATCACGGTGAAGTTGTAGCGCACCGCCAGATCGGCAATCTTGCGCAGGTCACAGCTCTGCCCGGAGAAGGCAACGGCGACGAGGACTCTCGGCAGCGTGCCGTCGCGCTCGGCCTGTTCGAGCTTTGCTTCAAGCGCGAACGCATCGAGGTTCCAGGTCAGCGGATCGATGTCGACGAAATCCACCTCGGCGCCGCAGTAGCGCCCGCAATTCGCCGAGGCGAGAAAGGTATTAGGCGAAGTCCACAAGCGATCGCCCGGCCCCAGACCCGCCGCCAGACAGGCAATGTGCAGCGCCGCCGTGGCATTGCACACCGCCACGGCAAAATCCGCCTGACAGCGCTCGGCCATGGCCTGCTCGAAGCGTTCGATGGTCGGCCCCTGAGTCAGCCAGTCCGATTGCAACACCTCGACCACCGCATCGATGTCTGCCTGATCGAGGCTCTGCCGACCGTAAGGGATCATACCGACAGCTTCGCGTGCAGATCGGCGATCTGCCCGACCGAAAGAAAATGCGGGTTGGTATCCGAGCGATACTCGAAATCCTCGCCCACGGCACGGCCACGTTCGCCAAGTTTATCGACGGCGAAATCGACATCGACGCTGGTAAAACGAATCGACGGCTGAATCGTGTAGTGGTCGTCAAACTCAAGGGTCATCCGCGCATCGTCCAGCGGCACCATCAGCTCATGCAGCTTCTCGCCGGGACGGATGCCGACGTTCTTGTGCGGCAAATGCTCGGCCATGCCCCGCGCCAGATCGACGATGCGGATCGACGGAATCTTCGGTACGAACACTTCACCGCCGTGCATGCGCGCGAAGCTGTCGAGGACGAACTGCACGCCGTGATCGAGGGTGATCCAGAACCGCGTCATGCGCTCGTCGGTGATCGGCAGCTCCTGCGCGCCGTCAGCGATCAGCTTGCTGAAAAACGGCACCACCGAACCGCGCGAGCCAGCGACGTTGCCGTAGCGCACCACAGCGAAACGGGTCTGCTGCTCGCCGGCAATGTTGTTGGCGGCGACAAACAATTTGTCCGAGAGCAACTTGGTCGCACCGTACAGATTGATCGGGCTGGCCGCCTTGTCGGTGGACAGCGCGACGACCTTCTTCACGCCATTGTCGATGGCGGCGGCGATGATGTTCTCCGCGCCATTGACGTTGGTGCGGATGCATTCGGTCGGGTTGTATTCCGCCGCCGGCACCTGCTTCAACGCAGCGGCATGGACGACGTAATCGATGCCGCGCATGGCCTGACGCAAGCGCTCGGCGTCACGCACGTCACCGATGAAATAACGCATGCATGGCGCGTTGAACGTCTGCTGCATCTCGTACTGCTTCAGCTCGTCGCGAGAGAACACCACGACGCGCTTGGGCTGGTATTGCTCGAGCAAGCGGCGAATGAAGTTACGGCCGAACGAGCCAGTGCCGCCGGAGATGAAAATCGATTGTCCGTTGAACATGTGGTGATTCCTGTCCGGCCTGCTCAGGCGAGCAACTGCGCCCAATTGATCGAGGCGTTTTCGCCAAGAGTGAAACCTTTGCCACTCAGGGCCAGGTTGGCGTTGTACGCCGGATCCTGGACAAAGGCGTCGGGCCATTTTTCACGCAATGCCGCCAATGCCGCTGGCGCCTGTGGCAGCTCGCCGGTGTGCAGCACCTGCACCAGTGGCGTCCACACGGTGAGGTAACCGGCCTGACCGGCCTTGAGGCACAGATCGACATCGGCATAGCCCGCAGCGAAGGTCACCTCGTCCAGGCCGCCAAGGGCATTGAACATGTCCTTGCCAATCATCAGGCACACCTTGGACACCGCCGAGTAATTCTGCTCGACAGCCAGACGCTGCATGTAACCCTCGGCCTTGTGTTTCTCGCCGATGAAGGGCGAACCCACGCCATCGTTGAGGCCGAGAATCAGACCGGCCTGGGCAACCTTGCCATCACGATCGACGAGTTTGGCGCCGACGACGCCGACTTCCGGACGCTGGGCATGGTTGAGCAGCGAATCGATCCAGTTCGGGTTGACCACTTCGCTGTCGGCGGCCAGCAGCACCAGGTATTCACCCTGCGCCTGCTCGCTGGCGGCGTTATACAACGCGATTTCGCCGAGCGGCTGATCGGCACGCAGTACGTTGACCTTGGCGTGGCGCAGCGTGCCCAGCCAATCGTTGACCTCGGCCGACTGATTGCCGTTGGCGGCCAGCAGCACTTCGTAGCGGCTGTAACGGGTGCGCAGCAGCACGCCTTCGAGGCAGCGACGCAGTGCCGGCAGATCATCAATGACCGGCACAATGATCGACACCAGCGGTTGTTCGGTATGGCGATAATCGATCTGCCAGGTACCCGGCAGCGCCGAGGTGACCTTGGCCTTGTAACCGCGATTGCCCAAGTGACGCAGCAGCGCCAGACGCTCATGGGCGTTTTCTTCCAGAGGCGCCTGCTCGGTGATCAGCAGCGGCTCATCAAGATGCGCCAGGCCGTCGAGGCCGCCCTGTTCGATGATGCGCAGCAACAGATCGAATTCCAGCGCCTTGCTGAAGTCGGCCTGATAACCGCCGGCTTCAAGCAGGACTTCGCGGCGGATCAGCCAGTGCCGCGCCATCAGCGACGGCACGCTGTGCAGCAGATCAAGATTGAAACCGGGGCGGAATACGTCGACCAGTGCTCCGTTTTCCTTGCGCTGGATTTCATCGGTGGCGACTGCACGCACACCGCTGGCCGCCATCAGTTCCAGACCGGCGCGCGCCAGGCCGGCCGGTGGGAATTCGTCGCCCACGTTCGCCAGCAGCAACCAGTCGCAAGGCGACTGCGCAGCGCTCTGGTTGAGCTTGTCGACGAGATTGCCCGGGGTAACCCGAACAAAGTGCAAGGTGTTTTGCGCGGTGGTCGCGGTCTGCGGTTCGCCAGTGGTGAAGACCACGATCTTGAACGCTTTGCTGACACCTTCGACGAGGCTGTCGAGGGTAATTTGCAGCTTCTCGACGCTGTCATCCAGGTCAAGCAGGAAAATACCGAACTGCGGTCCGCCGTTGCTGGCGGCCAGACGGGCAGCGATTGAAGCAGATTGTTCGGCGTCAGGCTTGCGCGCCGCCAGCCAATCGAGCAAACGCCCCGAGCGCATCTTGCCAAAGACCGGGTAGTGATCAAGGTTCGACACGGCTTGAAGACGCGCGCCCCACTCAAGCATTTCCTGCGCTGGAGCTTCCTCGCCAGCCGACTGCAGTTGCTCGGCCAGACGCTTGACCACGCGACGGTTGAACGCGTTGCTGTCATGGGCTTGCCACAGCCGGTCGATGACGCTTTCCGGAGTGTCGTTATTTCGCGCCTGCAACAGATACTCCTGCCGGGCCCAGACGCCTTCAAGCTTCTCAAGCTGAATACGCCCGGCGGGCATCGCATGCAGGAGGAATTCGAACTGGGTGAGCAAGTCGAAGAAGTGCTGGTTGTAAAACGGCATCTCGACGTATTGCCGTGGGCCGAATTTTCGCTCTGGCTCTTTGGTGACCTGATTCCAGGTCGACTCGAAAATCAGCTCGTTGGTCAATGCCCGCCCGGAGACCAGACTGTCGGTCATGGCTTCGAAGCTTTTCAGGACAAATGCCTTGCGCTGCGCCTGATCAAGGCCGGTAATAGCGGTCGGCAAGGACGCGAGGAATTCGGCGAAGGCCTCCCGCTCGGCCACCGACTTGGCGTCGGTATAAGACAGCGAGTGGTAGACATCGGTGTTGTGATCGGAGAAGCCGACGTTGATTTCGCGTACGACGTACGGGATCGGCAGGATCCGCGCCTTGGCGTTCGCCAGCAGATAATAGGTATGGCCGATTTCCTGCCACTGGAAACTGGTGCCCGCCGGCAAAGCGGCGTACCAGTCCTGAATGATCGAAGTACGGCACACGCCGTAAAAGGGCGGTACGTACTGATGCATGAAATCGAGGACGCGATCCTCGGCGCGCTCGGACGCGTAGTCTTCACAGATCTTCTTGTCGCGACGGTAGTAGCTGACGCTGCCCGCCAGCGCCAGGTACATCAGGCAGTAACCGTGGCACAGGCCGTAGTCACGGTTCGCTTCGAGGAACCTGACCGATTCGGCCAGCGACTCATGCAGGATGAAGTCGTCGTCGGCGGCAAACACCATGTACGGCGTGGTCAACTGCGCAACGCCGTAAGTCAGTTTGGCCTGCATGCCCCAGTAGGCAAATTGCGGCAAGTGCTGATAATCGACCGCCGAAAAATCACCTTCCGGGCGCTCGGGGGAAGAGTCCAGCACCAGCACCTTGCAAGGCAGGCTGCTGTAGTACTGCAGCGCTCGGCGCAAAAAAGCCGGGCGGTTGTGGGTGATCAGTACCACTGTCAGCAACTCGCTCAATGGCAGCGTGTTTTCAGAACCGTACTTGCCTTGCATAACTTCTCCTGCCGCGATCAAACCGTGCGAAAACGCTGTAATGAAAAAACTGTCAACGAACCCGACGCAGATAACCGTCCGAAGCAACGGTGATCAGCAACTTGTCCTGCATCTGCTGATCGATCTCGAAATCAGCGTTTTCCTTGAGATAAGCCCACACCGCAGTCTTCGGGTTGTCACCAGGGCCCCACGGACGATCCGGGAAAGCATCGGCCGGCATGTCCTCGACGACGGTGTCCATGACCACGCAATAGCTGTCCACCGACACCAACGGTGCGTAGAGACGCAACTCTTCAAGGACGTGTTCGTGGGTATGGTTGGAGTCGAGCACCACGATGACTTTCTTGCCAGCAGCCGCCTGACGAACCTGCTCGACCACCGCCGGGTCGAGGCTGGAACCTTCGATCATGCTGATGCGCTTGATCATCGGATGGCTTTCGATGGCCTCACGGTTGTGCGCGCGGATATCGCGATCAATGCCGAGCACTTCGCCATGGCCCCGCAGCTCCAGCAACGAAGCGTAGTAAATGATCGAACCGCCGTGGGCGATACCGCACTCGATGACCAAGTCCGGTTTGATCCGCCAGATCAGTTCCTGCATCGCCATCATGTCTTGCGGCAACTGAATGATCGGTCGGCCCATCCACGAGAAGTGATAGGTGTACTTGTGCTTGGCCGACTCGTTATAAAACTGCTGGGCCAACGCCTTGAGTTCCTGGTTCTGGCCTTGGGCAACCACTTCAGCCTGGCACTCTGCTTCGAAGGTCTTGATCAGGTTATCGCTCATTGTCCGGTCTCACTGAAAATTCATTGGGTTTGCACATGGCCAAAAGGCCTTCGCGGCAGGCGCATCAGTTGCTGCGCTGCGCCTCGAGTAATTGTTGTAACCGCTCCACCACAGCCCAGAACGCCATGGGCTCATGGGTCGGATAGGGGTAATGGCCGAGGTTCAAATCCAGCGCTGCGCCACGCTCACGCAAGCGCTGTTCGACCAACGCACGCACCGACACCGGTTGACCGCTGGCGCAGTTGACTACGCCAGCGAAGTCGCGCTGATGGAGGATCGCGGCGAGATGACTCGCAGCGGTTTCAATTGCGAGAAAATCGCGCAACTGCTCACCGGCCGACATGTTGAAGGTCGGCTCACCGCTATCGATCGCCCGGTCAAGCGCGGCCAACAGGCTGTTGGGGTTCTGCCCTTCGCCATGCAGATAGAACAACCGCGCCCACTGCAAAGTGAACGGCCGCTCCTGCTGCAGGTTTTGCAAAAACAGGTGCAGCGTGTGCTTGGCCAGACCGTAAGGATTGCTCGGCCGTGGCTCGGTTGACTCGCTGAGCGGGCCGCTTTGCATGCCGTATTCGAAACAGGTACCGGTCACCAGAACCTGCTGCACGCCCGCCTCGACCGCACTTTTGATAAAGCGGTAATCGGCCATCAGGTTGTGCTCGAAATGAAACAGCGCCCGATAGTTCGGCAGCCCCGGCCAGGCCAGATGCACGAGTGCGTCGATGCCTTCGGTCAGCGCGACGACATTCAGATCAGCAGCGTGAATATCCGCGCTGACGAACTCCACGTCATCGGTCCACGGCATGCTTCGCGCCGTTTCTGCGTTGCGCGCCACCGCACGAATTTCGCAGCCGCGTTCAAGCAATGCAGCAACCAGATGCCGACCGACAAAACCGGTAGCGCCGGTAACCAGAACCTTCACAGCACTTTCAACTCAGGCACGGCGATGACGAAGCGCCCGTCCCACTGACGCACCTGCGCCAGTTGCTGACTGACTTCTTGCAGCAGGTTCCACGGCAGCACCAGCACGTAGTCCGGTTTGTCGATTTCGATCTGCGCCGGCGCCACGATCGGAATGCGGCTGCCCGGCAAGAATTTGCCCTGCTTGTGCGGATTGGCATCGGCCACCCAGGCCAGCAGATCCGCTTTGACGCCGGCGTAATTGAGCAAGGTATTGCCCTTGGCCGCCGCGCCGTATCCGACCACACGTTTGCCGTCGGCTTTGGCCTGCAACAGGAAGCGCAGCAGGTCATGTTTGATGCGTTCGGCAGCCGGCGCGAGGGTCGCGTAGTACTCGGCGGTTTTCACCCCGGCAGCAAGTTCGGCCTGCAGTTGTTGCTGCACTGCCGGAAGAACAGCACGACGCTGGCCGTCCTTGCGTTGCACGAATACGCGAAGCGATCCGCCGTGGGTGCTCAACTGGCTGACGTCGAACACTTCCAGGCCATTGCGCTCGCACAAGGTCTGCACGGCGGTCAGCGACAGGTAGGAATAGTGTTCGTGATACAACGTGTCGAACTGCGCGCCAGCCATCAGCGTCAGCAGTTGCGGAAACTCGAAGGTGGCGACGCCGGTCGGCTTGAGCAACGTCGCGAAGCCGGCGAGGAAATCGTTGATGTCCGGCACATGGGCGAGCACGTTGTTGGCCGCCATCAGGTCAGCGCTCCAGCCTTCGCTGCGCAATTGCGTGGCGGTGTCGCGGCCGAAGAACAGCTCGCGAATTTCCAGGCCTTTTTCCCGTGCCGCTTGCGCGGTGCTGCGGGTCGGCTCGACACCCAGGCACGGGATGCCGCGCGCGGCGACGTATTGCAGCAGATAACCATCGTTGGCGGCGACTTCGACCACGCGACTGTCGGCGCTGAGACCGAAGCGCTCGCTCATCTCGGCGACATAGCGCTCGGCGTGATTCAGCCAAGTGCTGGAGAACGAGCTGAAATAGGCATATTCGGCGTCGAAAAGGCTGTCGGCACTGGTGTAGTCCTCGGTCTGCACCAGCCAGCATTGCTCGCACACGGCAACCTTCAACGGCACCCATTGCTCGGCCTGCTCCAGGCGATCGGCATGCACGTAGGCGTTGGACGGCGGCGAAGTTCCGAGGTCGATCAGCGGCAGGCTCAGCGGTGCGGCGCACCCACGGCAGTTCATAGACGCACTCCAGCAAAGTGTTGATCGAGCGCGGGATGGCTGGAATCACGCGCTGACAAATTATTGACAGGCAACGGCCAGGCAATCGCCAGTCGAGGATCGTTTACCGACAAGCCGCCCTCGTGTTCCGGCGCGTAATCGGCGCTGTGCAGATAGAGCAATTCGGCGTCGTCGGTGAGCGTCTGAAAGCCATGAGCGAAACCGGCCGGAATCAACAGGCTGCGGCCATCGCCCGCCTTCAAGTGCTCGGCGTGCCAGTGCAAAAAGGTTTCCGAGTCAGGACGCAGATCCACCGCGACATCCCAGACTTCACCGCGCAGGCACGTGATCAGTTTGGCTTCCGGGGCGTCGGCATTCTGATAATGCAGGCCACGCACACTGCCCTTCTCGCGAGTGCAGGAATGGTTGATCTGGCGGATGTGGAAAGCGCTGCCAAACGCACTCAAGCTGCCCTCGCAGAACAACCGGGCAAAGTGCCCGCGCTGATCTTCGAAGCGCTTGTGCTGAACGCAGAACAGACCGGCCAGCGGCAACGCTTTCAGGGAAAACTCGCTCACAGCGCGCCTCGGTACAAATTCAATTGGCCCAGAGTTACGGCGCGCATGTCATCGCCGTTCTGCCACGCCAAGTGCCAATCGAGGGTCTGCGCCAGGCAAGCCTGCAACGACCAGCGCGGCTGCCAGCCGAGCACCTGCCGCGCGCGACTGCTGTCCAGACGCAGCAGACCGGCTTCGTGCAGTTCACTCGGTTCGATGCGCAAGCCACGGGCCAGCGGCCAGCGATTGGCGAGTAGTTCAACCACTTCACCGACGCTGCACATGTCTGCCTCACCGGGGCCGAAGTTCCACGCACCGGCGTATTCCGGGCCGTATTCGTACAGCGCGGCAGCCAGTTGCAGATATCCGGCCAGCGGCTCCAGCGCGTGCTGCCACGGGCGCACGGCTTGCGGGTAGCGCAGGGTCACCGGCTCGTCGGCGGTCCAGGCTTTCAGTACGTCGGGGATCAGTCGCTCCGGTGCAAAATCACCACCGCCCAGCACATTGCCGGCGCGTGCGGTAGCCAGGGCCAGACCGTGTTCGGCATGTTTGTCCGCCGGGAAAAACGACGCGGCATAGGACTGCGCGAGCAATTCGCAGCAGGCCTTGCTGCTGCTGTAAGGATCGTGGCCACCGAGGGCTTCGTCTTCGCGGTACGGCCACAGCCATTCCTTGTTGGCGTAGACCTTGTCGGTGGTCACCAGCACGCATGCCCGCACGCCGCCGACCTGACGGATCGCTTCGAGCAGATTCAGCGTGCCCATGACGTTGCTGGAATAGGTGCCGAGCGGATCGCGATAGCCCTCGCGCACCAAGGGCTGCGCCGCCAGATGCAGAACGATCTCCGGCTCGGTCTCGGCGATGATCTCAAGCAAGGCACCGAGGTCACGCAAATCGCCGCGCTGGTCGTTGATGCCTTCGTGTACGCGCGCCAGTTCGAACAGGCTCGGTTCGGTCGATGGGTCTAGCGAAAAACCGCTGACCTGCGCGCCGAGGCTTTGCAGCCACAGGGTCAGCCAACTGCCCTTGAAACCGGTGTGTCCGGTGACCAGCACGCGTTTGCCACGCCAGAAATCCGCATTCAGGCCCATTGCTTCCATGGGGCCTCCCCGCTTTGCCACAGCGCTTCGAGATGGTTCTTGTCGCGCAGGGTGTCCATCGGTTGCCAGAAGCCGTCGTGTTCAAACGCTTTCAATTGCTCCTCGCGGGCCAGACGCGCCAATGGCTCGGCTTCCCAGGTGGTCTCATCGCCAGCGATGTAGGGCAAGACTTTCGGCGACAGGACGAAGAAGCCGCCATTGATCCAGCCGCCGTCGCCACGGGGTTTTTCAGTGAAGCCGAGGACCTGATCGCCTTGACGCTCAAGCGCACCGTAGCGCCCCGGTGGCTGCACGGCGGTGACGGTAGCCAAACGACCATGGCCCTTGTGGTAATCGACCAATTCACGGATGTTCAAATCGGAAACGCCATCGCCGTAGGTGAAGCAGAACGCCTCTTCATCCTTGAGGTAACGGCCGGCACGCAACAGGCGTCCACCGGTCATGGTCTCCTCGCCGGTGTCGATGAGGGTCACGCTCCACGGCTCGCTGTAGTTCTGGTGCACGTCCATGCGGTTTTCACGCATGTTGAAAGTGACATCGGAGGTGTGCAGAAAATAATTGGCGAAGAAGTCCTTGATTGCGTAGCCCTTGTAGCCCAGGCAGATGACGAAGTCGTGGATCCCGTGGGCGGAATACTGCTTCATGATGTGCCAGAGAATTGGCTTGCCGCCGATCTCGATCATCGGCTTGGGCTTGAGGTGCGACTCTTCACTGATGCGCGTGCCGAGGCCACCCGCCAAAATAACTGCCTTCATCGTCTCCCCTCTCGTACGTTCACCGCGCTGCGCACTGCTTTGTTGAGCGTTGCGGGCCTTCTCGCTAAACCTTCTGCCGATCCGGGCGCAGGAGGAATGACCGCGAGCGCTCGTTTTATGGCGATTTGAGGGGAGCCTGCAGGAAACGCGCCAGCTCGATGGCTTCCGTATTGGATGGGCCGTAGAGCAAAAAAAGGGATGAATCCTTTGGCGGATTCATCCCTTTCATTCAATTACTCAGACGAGTCGGAAAACTAGCCAAACATACTGAACCCATCATTGATTGGCAGAACATCGCCGTTGGCCGCCTCGAATTACTCGATAGTGTTTTGGCCTGCGAACCAGTCCTGCAGCTTGACTCCCTGATCGGTTCTGCCGGAGTCATTAAGGATCAGGTCATCGCCCACCCTCGTCCTTTGCAATGACATGGCAGTACCCACCAGCGTATCCGCGCCGTTTGTTCCGTTTATGACCGCCAATTTTTCTTCCTTGCCTTGTTGTGAATCGGTACAGGTTCGTGTGGTGATCACAGGTCATTGCAGCGAACGTTGAAGACAGACGATTAGGTAAATACCGACAGCAAATGATTAAAGCTTTAGCCGTGAACAGAAATTCTTTCGAGAGAAGCGTAAATAACAAGCTAGAAAAAACAGGCGGCTTTTGTCAAAGGCGCCTGTTCGCATGGTCACGACTGCATTCCAATCAATCCGCCAACCACCCATATTCCCAATGCCGCAAGTTATCCCCCCGCAAGACATAGTCGCGCAGCACCACCTCACGCAATTCATCGCCCATGCGATAACTGGCATCCGGGTCAGCCAAATGCATGCGGATAGCCTGTAGCCATTCATCGGTCGTGTTTGTCTTGACCCGCGTACACGGCAGGTAGCCGCGATAAGCCTCGGTATCGGTACAGACCACCGGAAACCCGCAGGCGCCGTACTCGAGCAGCCTCAGGTTGCTTTTGCAGTCGTTGAAGATGTGGAACTCCAACGGCGCCAACGCCAGGTCCAGATTCAGACTGGCCAGTTTTGCCGGATAGACATCCAGCGCAATAACGCCATGAAACTCATGCATGTACGGCAGCAAATCATCCGGGCACATACCGAAGAACACCCAGTCCACCTCGTTGGCCAATTCCCGCACTACGTCGGCGATCACCGCCAGGTCACCATGGTGACTGGTGCCGCCGCCCCAGCCGACGCGCGGTTTTTTCGAGGTGCGACGCTGGCTGCGCAGGTGCCCCCACAAATCCTTGGCCAGCATGTTCGGCACCACACGAATGTCCTGGTGCATGTCCGCCAATGCGTTGGCCAGCGGCGCAGTCGAGACCACCACGCGATCACACAGGCCGATCGCCCGGCGCACCATGCGCTCCATGTCCACCTTGCCCGGCATATTGCGGATGTGTGCGTTGCGATGGGGAACGTCGATGACATAATCGTCGAGTTCGAAGATCCGTCGCGCGTTGAAAAACTTTTTCAGCGGCGGGATTTCATCGATGGTGTGCTCCGAGTAACGCCCCTGCAGAACGATCACATCGGGTGACTGCCGTTCGATATCGATGATCGACGGCAAGCCATAGCAGATGCGCCCTTCTACCCGATTGGCTGCTTCCAGCTCGATCATCGGCTGGCTGATCCGGTAGTGGCCGATGGCAGAAGCGTTGATCGGCACCGCGAGCACGTTAGGCAGCAGGGCCGTGGAGAAAGCGTTCCAGCCGGTGCGCAGACCCGGTTCCAGACTGAAATTGGTGGCGCCCACACCCTGCAACGTTAGGTTGACATTGTAAGCCGGGTCACGGGCAACCAGTGGCAACCAGCGCTGATAAAACGTGTCTTTTTCCTCGGCGTGCTGCGCTTCCTCTTGCGGGGTGGTCGCCGCACTTGGCCGTGCGCCAACGGCCAGCACGGCGTGCGGATTCATCACCACCAGATAACCGTCGCGGCCGACGCGCAGACACAAGTCTGCGACATTCAGCGTTTGTTTGAGATCCTGCTCATCCAGGCCACCAGCGGCGTCGAACACCGACTTTCGAATCATCAGGCAATCACCGCCCACGGCACTCAGGTCATGCACTGCCTGTAAGCGGTACATGTAACCTTCCGACTGCATCGGCTGGCCATAGAACGGCAGCCCGACCGGCCCGTTCAATCCGAGAATCAGGCCGGCGTGCAATATACCGCCGTCCGGGTTGAACAGCTTGGCACCGACCACACCGACTTCCGGTCGTTGCCCATGATTGAGCAATTCATCGAGCCAGTCAGCCTGGGTGATCACAGCGAAGGCATTGAGCATCAGCACGTACTCACCGCGCGCCAGTTGCACGGCAAAATTGTGCACGGCAGCAGCATTGCCCTTTTGCCGATACCTCAGCACGCGAATGCGCTCACCACCCAATTGCGCCATGCCATCCAGCCAGGCCAACGCTTCGGCGCTTTCGCTGCCGTTGTCGACCAGCAGTAATTCGTACTCGCTGTAAGCGGTCTTTTCCAGCAACGTCTCGACGCAACGCTGCAAGGCTGCGGTCTGATCCTGGGTGACGATGATCACCGAAACCAAGGGGCGCCGTGGGTGATGGTAGTCGACACGGTTGAGCAGTTCCCGGCTGCCGCGGCGGATGTCGTGAGCAATTCCCAGACGCTGCAGATGCGCCTCGAGAATGCGCGGACTCTGTTCGACGACGCCCGGCTCAGTGAGCCATTGCGACAGGTCGAATTTCGATTCCAGCAACACCTCGGCGATATGCCCGACGACTTGCAGGCCATCGCTTTCGACCATCCGCCAGAGCACATCGTGGGGTGCCAGTTCGGCGAACGCCGGAGCAAAACCGCCGAGCGCCAGAAAGCGTTCACGCTGGAATGCCAGTGCACGGCCGACGTACGGATAGCTGCGCATCAGGTCGAGGTTGAAATCCGGCTTGAACGCCGGCTCCGCCGATTCGCCGTCGCGCAGACTGCCTTCGTCGCTGTACAGGCAGGTCAGCGACCGCGAATGCGCAATGCGGTCGGCCATCACCAGCAACGCCGGCGCCACCGGGCAATCACCCGGTTGCAGCAGATAGAACCAGTCGGCGCCTTCGAGTTGCGGCAGCAGCGTGTTGATCTGTTCCAGACCGTCATCCTGCAACGGCATATGGAACACCCTTTCCTGCAACTGCGCTTCGCTACAGGCCGCGGACAACACCAGCACCAGTTCCGGCGGATAGTCCTGGGCGGCGAGCGCGGCCAAGGTGCGCTCCAGAGCATCGCGACTGCCCTGCACGTCGATAATGATCGGTACGATTCGGGGTTGATGCGGCCAGCCGGCGAGGGTTTCTGGCAGCCATTTGCGCTGCGCCTCGGTGAGCACCCGACACGCCAGCCACTGCGCATAGAGCTCGCCGAAACTGAAGCTGTCGACACCCACGCCCAACTCCTGACGGCTCTGCTTGGTGCCAAGGGTACGGCTCAGCGGCAACTCTTCCCAAATGCGCGGTGACTCGTCCGCCCTGGTCAGTCGCACAAAGCGAACCCAGCCTGGTGCGGGTGCCGACTCACCGCTGCGGACCTTGAGCATTTGCGAAATCCACTCGCGCTCGGTTTCCGCCGCGTCCTTCATCGCCTGCTGCGCACTCAGACGCTCAGGATAAAGTCGCTCGGCGCTCAGTACATTGTTGGAGGTGACCATGTTGCCGCGCCGCAGCAGGCAGACATACAAGGCAAAATCCAGAGTGGCGACGAAGCACGCGCCCTCTTCCGTCAGGGCCGGCAACAGCTCGGCAACGTCGGAACGGCGGAACAACGCGCTGCTGAAGCCGCCGAGGACGTTGACCGGAAATTTTTCGAAGATGCTCAGGAGATCGTCCCCCTTGAGCAACCCACTGACCGGCGACAACGAACTGTTTTCCAGACGCCCCGGCAGAATGATGTCGTTGGCGTCCCACAACAGCCGCTGCGCGATTACCAGACTGACTTCTTCGCGTTGCAGCTCATGGGCTTGCTGTTCGATACAGGCCGAATAAAGCAAGTCATCGTCACACAGAAACTTGATGAACTCGCCACGCGCCTGCTCGAGGCAGACCTTCAGATTGCCTACCAGCCCGAGCGTCTGAGGATTGCGCACATAACGCACCATCACGCCCGTCTGCTCCACGACCGCGTTGACGATGGACTCGATCTGGTCGCCACAGCTGTCATCGCACACGACGATATCCAGATGGCCGTAAGTCTGACTGACGGCGCTGCTCAGCGTCCGCTCGAAGAAGCGCGGATTGAAGGCAGGAATAGCGATGCTGACGAGAGGAAGTGAATTCACGGCGGGCTCACAGGCGGTACGAGCCCGCTCGGAAAAACGAGCCCTTGATACCGCAAAAAATCATTAACAGAGGGACAACGTTAGCGGGCGCTCACGCGCCCGCCAACCATCAGATCTTATTGAACAAACCCAACTGACTGATCTTGCTGAACGCCAGTTGCGCGGCTTGCAGCATGGTCTGTTGCAGCGTCAGACGGGTCATGACTTCAGCCGGATCGGAATCACGAATCGAACCCTGGGTCGTGCTGTTCGCCGTGGTCAGGCTGTCGTTGGTGATGGCCTGCATGTCCAGCGCCTGGCCGCGCGCACCAATGGTGGTGACTGCGGTGCCGATCTGATTGGCGGCGGCGTCGATGTTGCCGAGGCCTGCCTCCATCGCGCCCTGCAACTTCTGCTTGGCAACCGGATCGCCATCGACCGGCGTGTTCAGCGCGGAGATCATCTGGCCCAGGGTGTCGAGCACGTTCTGGGTCTGGTGATTGTTTGGCTGGATCGAGAACTGATCACCCGTTGCCGGCGTGTTGCCCAGGGCGAAAGTCACACCGGCAGCCGTCGCGTTACCGCCCACTACCGTGCCCGAGGAAACCGGCTTGCTGTCGGCCGTCACCGGCGCGGCATACAGATCGAAATCGGTGGCACTGGTGAACTTGAGCACCGCGCCGCCCTGCGGGAACGCTGCGTTATAGGCCGCCTGATCGGTGATGGTCGAACCAGTGATCACGCTGGTCGACGGGTTACCCGGATTGCGCGTGGTGGTGAACGAGTCCGGCGAGGCCGACAGCTGGAAGCTGTGCCCTGCGATAACCGCGTCCGGATTGGTATCGCCGGCCTTCAGGTTGACGTTCAGCTTGAGGTCTACGCCACGGAAGCTGACAGTCTGGTTGGCGCCGCTGCTGTTGCTGATCAGGCCATTCTGGCTGGCCTCGGCGGTCACGTCGTTGCCCAAGGCATCGGTGATCTTCAGCTGGGTGCTGCTGACGAAATCGACGGTGTACGGCTGCCCGGCAGTGAACTTGGCATCGTAGGTGGCAACAGTGCCGACGGTGCCGTTGGACAGCACGACACGGCCGTCATCGACGGCTGGCGCAGTCATTTTGGTGTTGGTGCGGCCGGTGTTGATGGTCTGCTGGAACGCGTCCCAACCGGTGGTATTGGTGCCCACGGTCATGCCGTCGCCGATGCCCAGATTGATGGTGGTCTGGTCGCCGTTGTAGGTGAATGTGCCGTCAGAATTCTTCGAGTAAGGCGCGGTATCGGTTTTCGAACCGGAGAACAGGTAATTACCATTGGCGTCCTTGGCGTTCATCAGGCCCAGCACTTGTTGCTGGATCTCGCCCATCTCCGAGGCGTAAGCCTGGCGATCCTTGTCGGTGATCGTGCCGTTGTTCGCGGCCAGCGCGAGTTCCTTGGCACGGGCCAACGCCGTGGTGATCGAGTCCAGCGTGGACTCCTGCACATTCAACGCGCTTTTGGTGGTATCGACGTTGGTCTTGTACTGATCCAGCATCGCTGCCTGCTGACCCAGCTGCAGCAGACGTCCGGCGCCGATCGGGTCATCGGCGGCGGTGTTGATGCGCTGCAGGCTGCTAGCCTCGCTCGCGGTGGCGACGGCCTTGTTGAAGTTACGCTGATAATCCGAAGCTTGCGTTCCGTAATACTGGGCGGTGGAAATGCGCATGAATTACGACTCCTTAAAGGCTGTTGATCAGCGTGGCGAAAGTTTCCTGCGCAGCTTTGATGATCTGCGAAGACGCTGTGTAGTACTGCTGGTACTTGACCAGGTTGCCGGTTTCTTCATCCAGGTTGACCCCGGACAGCGAATCGCGGGCACCCTTGGCGTTCTCCAGAATCGCCGTGGTCGCGGCGCTGTCGGATTTGCCTTGGGCGGTCTTGGTACCGACGTTGGTCACCAGGGTGTTGTAGGCGTCGGTCAGGCTGATGCCCTTGCTCGCCGAACCGGTGTCCACGGTCTGTTTGGTTTGCAACGCGACCAGTGCCTGGGCGTTGCGGTTGTCCGAAGACGCCGCGCCGGTCAGGTTCATGGTGAAGGTCTCGCCGGATTTCGGCGTGCCGCCCACGGTGGTCTGCACGGTGAAGGTCTTCTGTACGTTCGGCGTGACGGTAGTGTCCATCACCGGGTTGCCGCTGGCATCGACGATGCCGACTTTCAGGTTCAGCGTGTTCGACTGGCCAGGCACGATGGTGCCGGTGCCGATGGTCGCGCCCTTGGCGTCGACCAAATTGTACGATTGGCTGCCACCGCTGGCTGCGCCGAACACCAGTTTGACCGGTGTCGAGTTCTTCAACGCCGCCTGCATGTCAGCCTGGGCGGTCGGGTTGTAGATGTCGATCTTGTCGCTGAGCGTCGGCTGGGTGTAATTGCCCAGGCCGTTGGCGCTGGCGACGCCGGTCAAGGGACCTGCCGCAGCGATTTTCTTCGGATCGCTGAGCACGGTCTGAATGCTCGCCGCCGCGTTGCGGGTCGGCGTGATCTTGAACGAGTCACCCGCGCTCAGCGCGCCGCCATTCAAGGCCAGGGTAAAACCGTCGATCACTGGCGGCGGATTGGTCGTGGTGCTGAATGCGCCCAGATCGGTGCCGTCGGAACGCTTGACGGTGTAATCGGTGGCGCTGGTGAAGGTCACCTGATAATCGCTGGTGGTCAGCTTGCCGGTGTCCTTGATGGTCACATCGAGGTTGCCCGAACCGGCGCTGTTGCCATCCTTCGCAATGCTGCGCTGACTGATCAGTGCGGCACTGTTGATGTTGTTGAAAATCGCCGCGCCGAAGTCACCGTTCTTGTCGATGCCCTGGGCTTGCTGGCTGTTGATCTGATCGGCAATCACCAGGGCCACGCGACCGAGCTCGTTGAGCGACGGGTCGAGGACTTCCTTGCGATAGGTCAGCAAGCCACCGATTTCGCCACCGCTGATCACCGAGGTGATGTCGATGGTGCTCGAACCGCGATCCATCTGGATCGCCATGCGCGACGGGTCGGTCTTGCTCGCGACCATGCTCAGGCTGTTGGTGGTGTTGCCGATGACCAGTGGCTGACCGCTGCCGACATAAATGTCGAAGCTGGTGCCGCGCTCGACGACCTGGGCACCGGTCAGCTCGGACAGCTGACGCACCGCTTCGTTACGGCTGTCGAGCAGGTCGTTCGGCGCCCCGCCACTGGTGGAGATTTCGCCGATCTTCTGGTTGAGATTGGCGATCGCCGTGGCGAGTTTGTTCACCTGGGCGGTCATGTCGCCGAGGCTGCCGTTGATCGTGGTGTTCTGATCGTTGAGCTGTTTGGCCAGGGTATTGAAGCGGCTGGTCAGCGCCTGCGCACCGGTCAACACCGACTGACGCGAAGTGTCATCGGTGGCCGACGTCGATACGCCCTGCATCGAGGTGAAGAATTTCTGCAGCACACCGGTCAGGCCGGTGTTGGTGTCCGACAGAATGGAATCCAGCGGCGTCGCCTGCTTGAGGAACGCGGCCGATTCGCTGTCCAGGGAAGTCGCGGTGTGCAGCTGCGACTCCAGGTACGAGTTGTACACCCGACGCACGTCGGCCAGGGTCGTGCCCGTGCCGATGAAAACGCTGCCGTACTGCTGCGAGGACTTGGTGCCCTGCACGGTTTGCTGACGTGAATAACCGGCGGTGTCGACGTTGGCAATGTTGTTGCCTGTCGTAGCCAGAGAGGACTGGCTGGCCGACAGTCCCGACATCCCGATATTGAGCAAACTCATGGTTCAGACCTTATTACCTGGTGCCTTATAAAGGCGTGGTGGAGACACCCGCCGCAGCGTAGTTTTCAAAACTGTTCATCTGCTTGGCAATTTGCGAAATCTTCGTCGCGTAGTTCGGGTCGGTGGCGTAACCGGCCTTCTGCAACTCGCGTACAAACTGTTCTGGGTTATCGGCAGACTTCAGCACTTCTTGATAGCGATTGTTGCTCTGCAGCAACGTCACCAGATCGTGGAAGCTGTCCTTGTACGAGGCATAGGAACGGAACTCCGCGGTCTCCTTGACCATCGCGCCATTGCGGAACTCGCTGGTGATCGCGCGGGCCGAATCGCCCTTCCAGTTGCTGCTCGCCTTGATGCCGAACAGGTTGTGGCTGCTGCTGCCGTCCTGGGCGCGCATGACCGATTTGCCCCAGCCGGTTTCCAGTGCCGCTTGCGCCACCAGATAACGCGGATCGACGCCGATGCGGTCGGCGGCTTCCTTGGCCATCGGCAGCATGGTGTTGACGAATTCGTCGGCCGAACTGAAGGCCTTCTTCGCCGGTGCCAGCGGAATCTGCGCCATGGCGCGGCCGTAGACCTGCATCTGCCCGCCGGCGGCTTTCTGTTCTTCGGCACGGGCCAGCCAGTCGCCGTTGTACAACGCGCCGGAACCGCTGATGGCGGTGGTCGCAGCACGTTGCGGCAAGGCGTTGGTCGCGGCCGTCGTGGTGGTCGCAGTGGCAGCGCTCGGCGCCGACGGTACCAGGCCCGCGAGCAAGCGATCGGCCAGTTTCGGCGGCAGCGCCAGACGCCGCTGATTGATCAGCGCCATGTCGTTGCGATGGGAAATATCGGTATTCGGCGCATGCACCGAGCGCGATGCCCACAACGGACGCTCGCCGTTGACGCGGGACAGTGGACCGGTGGCGACGGTGCCGGCGGCAATCGGTGTCGGCACGGCGGCGGCCTTGGCCAGCGCTTCCTGTTGCTTGGCGGCGGACGCAGCCGCAGCCTCGCCCGGCGCCATCGGTTTGTTCTTCGACATCTGCCGGATCAGCACGTCAGCCAGGCCGATACCACCGCCCTCGCGGGACATGGAAACCGCCAGTTGCTGGTCGTACATTTCCTGGTACTGCTTGGCCGCTGGCGTGTTGAGCGGGTTGTCCTGGCCGAGCGCTTCGGTGGCCGAACGCATCGACTTGAGCATTTCGCCAAGGAACAGCGACTCGAACTCCTGCGCCACCTTGCGCATGTTTTCGTCGCTGTTCTTGTCGCCGACCTTGAGCTGGTTCAGACGATTGAGGTCCGAGTAGGAACCCGAATCGCTGCTGCTGACCAGACCGCTTTTGCGCATATCCATGGTGGTCGGCCTCAGATCACGATCAGGTCGGCTTGCAATGCGCCGGCCTGTTTCAGAGCTTCAAGAATCGCCATCAAGTCACCCGGCGCCGCGCCGACCTGGTTCACCGCACGGACGATCTCGTCGAGGGTGGTGCCCGGGCCGAACTTGAACATCGGTTTGGCTTCCTGTTCAGCATTCACCCGCGAGCGCGGCACGACGGCGGTCTGGCCGTTGGACAGCGGGCCCGGCTGGCTGACGATCGGGTCTTCGGTGATGGTCACCGTCAGGCTGCCGTGGGTCACGGCGGCTGGCGACACTTTCACGTTCTGGCCGATGACGATGGTGCCGGTGCGCGAGTTGATGATGACTTTCGCCACCGCCTGACCCGGATCGATTTCGAGGTTTTCCAGGATCGACAGGTAGTCGACACGCTGGCTCGGATCCAGCGGCGCAGTCACGCGCACCGAACCGCCGTCGATGGCTTGGGCGACGCCAGGGCCGAGCATGTCGTTGACCTTGTCGACGATGCGCTTGGCGGTGGTGAAGTCGGAGCGGTTGAGGTTCAGCGTCAGGCTGTTGCCCTGGTTGAAACCGCTCGGCACCGCACGTTCCACCGACGCACCGCCAGGGATGCGACCGGCCGACGGAACGTTGACGGTGATCTTCGAACCGTCGCGACCTTCGGCATCGAAACCGCCGACCACGAGGTTGCCCTGAGCAATCGCATAGACGTTGCCGTCGATACCCTTGAGCGGGGTCAGCAACAAGGTGCCGCCACGCAGGCTCTTGGAGTTACCGATCGAGGACACGGTGATATCGACCTGCTGACCCGGTTTGGCAAACGCCGGCAGATCGGCACTCACCGACACCGCCGCGACGTTCTTCAACTGCACGTTGCCCGATCCCGGCGGTACCTTGATGCCGAACTGCGAGAGCATGTTGTTGAAGGTCTGCAGGGTGAACGGAGTCTGCGTCGTCTGGTCACCGGTGCCGTTAAGCCCGACCACCAGGCCGTAACCGATCAACTGGTTGGAGCGCACGCCGGAAATGCTGGCGATGTCTTTCAGCCGCTCGGCGTGTGCGGTGAAAGCCGCAGACATCAATAATGCGGCCACCATAAGGCTTTTCAGATTCAACGTAGCCACCTAGAAAGGGAACAGCGGGCTGAGGAAGAAACGGTCGAACCAGCCTGGCTGACTCGTATCGGCAAACGCGCCGGTACCCGAGTAGGTGATGCGTGCATCGGCGACGCGGGTCGACGACACGGTGTTGTCGGTCGCGATGTCATCGGCGCGGACCATGCCGGCGATGCGCACCAGTTCGTCACCGGTGTTGAGCGTCAGCCACTTCTCGCCACGCACGGCGATGATGCCGTTGGGCAGCACGTCGGCCACGGTCACGGTGATCGAGCCGGTCAGGCTGTTGCTCTGCCCGGACTTGGCGTCGCCCTTGGTCGAACGGTCAGCGCTGTAGCCGGCGTTGAGGCTCAGGTCGTTGCCACCGATCGGGTTGTTGGTCGTCAGGCTGGAGCCGAACAACGAGGTCAGACCGATCTTGTTGTCGCTGTTCTTGTCCATCTGCGAGTTGGCGTTCTTGCTCGCCTGGGTACGCTCGTTGAGGGTGATGGTGATGATGTCACCGACCCGGAACGCCTTGCGGTCGCTGTACAGGTTCTGCTCGAAGCCGGCCTGATAGATCGAGCCGTTATTGGCGGCCGCCGGCAACGGTGTGCGCGGCAACACCGGGGCGTAGTAAGGGTCATTGGGCTTGGGCGCCGGAGCGACGCAGCCCGCGAGCGAGACGACCCCACCCAATGCCAGAACAGATACAAAGCGCTTCATGACCCTACCTCACGGTGTTGCTGGCGACCTCAGGCCGCCCCATAGACTGGATTACAGATTCTGCGTTACGAACGAGAGCATCTGGTCGGCGGTGGAGATCACCTTGGAGTTCATCTCGTAGGCGCGCTGAGTGGTGATCATGTTGACCATCTCTTCAACGGTGCTGACGTTCGAGGTTTCCAGGGTGTTCTGCAGCGTGGTACCGAAACCGTTCAGGCCCGGAGTGCCGATTTGCGGTGCGCCGGAAGCAGCGGTTTCGAGGAACAGGTTGTTGCCCACGGCTTGCAGGCCGGCCGGGTTGATGAAGTCGGCGGTCTGCAGGTTGCCGATCACTTGCGAAGCCGGGTTGCCGGCGATGGTGATCGACACGGTGCCGTCACGGCCGACGGTGAAGGTCTGCGCATCGTTCGGGATGATGATCGCCGGCTCCAGAGCGAAACCGCTGGCGTTGACGATCTGGCCATTGGAGTCGAGGTGGAACGTACCGTCACGGGTGTAGGACGTGGTGCCATCCGGCTGCAGGATCTGGAAGAAACCGCGACCGTCGATGGCCATGTCCAGCGGCTGCTCGGTGGTTTGCAGGCTGCCGGCGGTGAAGTTCTTCTGGGTGCCGACAATGCGCACACCGGTACCCACTTGCAGACCCGACGGCAGTTCGCTGTCCTGGGTCGACTGAGCACCTGGCTGACGCTTGATCTGGTACAGCAGGTCCTGGAACTCGGCACGGTCACGTTTGAAACCCGTGGTCGAAACGTTCGCCAGGTTGTTGGAAATGGTGGTCAGGTTGGTGTCCTGGGCGGACAGACCGGTTTTGGCAACCCATAGAGCCGGAAGCATTCGATTCTCCTCGTGCGCCTGTTTTACGGCGCGACGTTCTGATAATTAGCTGATCTGCAAGACCCGAGCCATGGCCTGGTCGTCGTCTTTGGCGGTGTTCATCATCTTGACGTGCAACTCGAACTGCTTGGCCAGGGCCAGCACCGAGGTCATTTCCTCCACGGCATTGACGTTGCTCGACTCGAGGAAACCCGAGACCAGTTTGACGTTGGCGTCGGCTTGCGCCGGCTGGCCGTCCTTGGTGTAAATCGAACCGTCGAGACCTTTGTTCATGTTCTTGATGTCCGGGTTGACCAGCTTGATGCGGTCGACTTCGGCCATCACGCGCGGGCCTTCACCCATGGCGCGGATGCTGATGGTGCCGTCTTCACCGACTTCGACCTGCTGCTCGGGCGGCACAGCGATCGGGCCGCCGTTACCGATTACCGGCATGCCGTTGCCGGCGCGCAGCACGCCGAGGGCGTCGATGTTCAGGCTGCCGGTGCGCACGTAGCTTTCACCGCCACCGGGGTTCTGCACGGCGATGAAACCGTTGCCGGATACCGCGACGTCGAGTTCACGACCGGTCTGCACCAGCGAGCCCGGGGTGAAATCGGTGGCGGGACGCTCGCTCATGGCAAACGCGCGCGCCGGAAAGCTGTCACCAAACACCGGCATCGACCGCGCCTGCTCAAGGTCGCGCTGAAAGCCGTTGGTGGAGATGTTCGCCAGGTTGTTGGCATGCGCCCGCTGCGCCAGTGCGTTCTGGCTGGCGCCGGTCATTGCCACATAAAGGTACTTGTCCACTGTGTTTCCTCTGCATGCCGGACGTTTGCCGCCCACCGCTGTACTGCTCAGCCATAAGCAATTTGCAGACCAACTTTTTATTGGCGGACGAAGGCCCGGTAAACAAGGGACTTGAGGGGGATGGAGGGGGAATTTGAAATGTGCAGAAGACGAAAAACCGGCGGTGTCATGCCGCTTCGCGGCAATCCCTGATTACGAGTGAAATCAGTCCCTGTGGCGAGTGAGCTTGCTCCCGCTCGGCTGCGAAGCAGTCGTAAACCCGGTGAGTGCGGTGTGCCTGACTCACCCGGCTGAATGGATTTGGGGCTGCTGCGCAACCCAGCGGGAGCAAGCTCCCTCGCCACAAGGTTATTCGGCCGCGTCTTTGCCCACCTCATATTCACGCAGCTTGTTGGCAATCGTGGTGTGCGAAACACCCAGCCGCTTGCCCAGTTGTCGACTGCTCGGGTGCTCGGAATACAACCGCTCCAGTACCGCTCTCTCGAAGCGCCCGACGATCTCGTCGAGATTTCCGTCGAGGGAAAAATCGCCAAGCGGCTGACGCACGCCGTAATCCGGCAGGCGGATATGTTCGGCCTTGACCTTACCGCCGTCGCACAACGAAACCGCCTGGAACAGCACGTTCTCCAGTTGCCGCACGTTGCCCGGCCAGTGGTAATGGCTGAGCCGTTCCATCGCCGCCGGGGCGAGTTTCGGCAGCGGGCAGCCGATCTGCCGACTGGCCTGATCGAGGAAGTGCTCGACCAGCGGTGTCAAACCGTCGAGGCACTCGCGCAGCGGCGGGATGTGCAGCGACAGCACATTCAAGCGGTGGTAGAGATCCTGGCGAAACTCGCCGCGCGCGCACAGTTCGGACAAATCCACCTGCGTCGCGCAGATTACCCGCACGTCGAGATAGACCTCTTCATCGCTGCCGACACGGCGGAAGCAACCGTCCTGGAGAAAGCGCAACAGCTTGACCTGCAAACGCGGGCTCATCTCGCCAACGCCATCGAGAAACAGCGTGCCGCCAGCGGTCAACTCCAGCAGGCCGAGCTTGCCTTCGGCCCGCGCACCTTCGAAGGCGCCTGGGCCGTAGCCGAACAGTTCGGTCTCGGCCATCGACTCCGGTAACCCGGCGCAGTTGAGCGCCATCAAAGGCGACTGCCCACGCGGACTCGCGAGGTGGCAGGCGCGCGCGAGCAGTTCCTTGCCGGTGCCGGTTTCGCCTTCTATTAATAGCGGCGCATCCAGCGGCGCCATGCGTCGCGCTTCGCGGACCACGGCGGCCATGACTTTCGAGCTCTGGAAGATACTGTCGAAGCCCCGCAGTTCCTGTTTGCGTACATTGTAGATACGCTCGCCGACGCGATCGGCGCGGTGCAGGGTCAGCACCGCGCCGGCCATGGCCTCGCTGTCGTCGTGCTCCGATTGCAGCGGCGCGATGTCGGCGAGAAAGATGTCGCCCTTGACCTTGACCCGCATGCCGTTGATCCGCGACTTGTTGGCGCGCACCAGTTCCGGCAGGTCGAAATCCTCGGCATAACGCGACAGCGGAATCCCCGGCACTTCATCGACGCGCACCCCGAGCAATTGCGCTGCCGCGCGGTTGGCCGCAACGATCGAGCCGCCCATGTCGATCGACAACACCGGAAACTCCAGCGCGCCGAGCAACGCATTCAATTCCATATGCCGGCGTTCGCTGGGCATCAGGCCGACACGCTTGACCCCGAACACTCCACCAATCGCCTCGAACTTCGGCCGCAGCGCCTGGAACTGGATGTTGATCAGGTTCGGACAGTGCAGATAGATCGCATTGCCATGCTCACCACCCACCTCACCGCGGGCAACATTGATCCCGTACGCCACCAGCAGATTGAGAATGTCGCGCAGGATGCCGATGCGGTTCTGGCAGTGGACTTTGATGCGCATAAAAAAAGGCCCGGTTGAACGAAGAGAAACCTGTAGGAGTGAGCCTGCTCGCGATAGCGGTCTATCAAGTTCATATTCATCGACTGACACACCGCTATCGCG
>NZ_QETJ01000027.1:0-46000 GCF_003105095.1 Pseudomonas sp. NDM
GCTCCTACTTGAGAATGCATTCCTCTGTAGGAGCTGCCGAAGGCTGCGATCTTTTGCTTGATGCGATATCAGGCCAATGGGCACCGATCAAAAAACCGCTCCCGCCCCAGAATCATCAGCGCCGCGCGCTTGTGCGGGAAATCAAATTCCTTTTCGCAGTGGAAACACTGGTTGTGCATATGCCCGATCATCCTCGCGTTATCGGCACGCGGCTCGGCGACCACGCGCTGGGTGCGTGGGTCATCGAGAAACAGGTAATGCACCAGCGCCGATAACCAGCTCGCCACTTTGTGCGGGCCGCGATGGCTTTCCTCGCCGACCAGCATGTGAATCCCACGGTCGTAATCGCCGGCATCGTAGAACGGCGCGATGCGGTCTTCCTTGGCCCAGTAGGCTTCAAAATAGGCGAATGGCTGATCGTCAAAACAGCCGATCAGGGTCAGCGTGTGCGGATCGGCATCGAGCTTGCTCAGGTATTCGCGATGCTGCTCAAGGCTGCCCTCCTCCTGCCAGAAGCTCGCCACGCGCGGACTGTTCTGCCAGCGATTGAAGCGCGACAGGTCTTCTTCGATTTCCAGCGTACGCAGGGAAATCCACGCGCCGAGCCGCGCATCGAAACGTCGATAGACTTCACCCCGCGGCTTCACCGGGCGCAGCGGATGGCGCTTGCCCTGGCTGATGACCATTTGCTGCGGATAGCTGCCGGTCAGTGAAGCGCCGAGCCACGGTAGCGGCAGTTGCCAGAACAGCGTGCGCTCGCAGCGATATTCGCCAGCCACTTCGGTATTGATCAACAAACCGCTGAGCAATGCCTCGGTGGGCGGTTGGTCGAGTTGCCAGGTCAACTGCTGACACGCCGGGTCACGGGCGAACAACCAATAGCAGGCCGCCCACAAAGCTTGCCCGGGCGGCAGGGCGAAACGCTCGTCGAGCTGGATCGGGCCTTTGCCCTCGCGGTCGAGACGCAGCCGAATCAACGGCTGACCGTCCAGGCTCAGGCTCAAGCGGCTCTCGGTGGCATCAGCGATCAATTGACTGCCCGAGGGCAAGGCCAGGGCAGTCAGGTCATTCAGATTGGACATGGGTCGGGCTCACGTAATCGTCGACAGTTCAACGAAGTGACGTGAGCCGGGAGGGGAAATTTAAGCGCGGGACGAAAACCGCACCTCAGCGCTGAGGCACCGGCACCACCGCAATCCGGTACGGATCGAAGATCCTCAGCAATTCCCCGTTGTCGCGCAGCCCTTGCAGCAGCTTGCTGAAAGCTTCGCCAGTGATCGGAGCACTTGTGCGCAGAATCGCGTAGTGGTGATAGATCTGATCGGTACGCTGCGAGGGCAGCAAGGCGTCGCGGACCTTTTCGTTGCGCAGCAGGTAATCGAACAGATAGGAACGGGTCACCAGAGCAATGTCGGCGCGTCCGCGCAGGACCATCAGCAGGTTGCTGTCGTGGGAATAGGTCAGCGTGGCGTTGTAGTTTTTCGCGAGGTATTTCGGGTCGGCGTTGAAGTTGGCAAATTCGTAGTGATAACCGCTGAACAACGCCAGACGCTTGCCCGAAAGGCTGGAGAAATAGCTCTGCTGGCGGCCGTCTTCGCGTTGCGCGACGAAAATCTCGGCGTCTTCCAGGCCCATGTCGACGTCATCGTGGGGAATGTCTTTCCAGCCCCACTCGGGGTTTTCGAAGATCGCCATGTCGATGCGGCCCTGCTTGAAATCACCGAAGCGGCGCGGGATCGACGTCGGCACCAGGACGAACTGATAGTCGCTCTGCGAACTGTTCAACGCCTCGATCAATTGCGGCAACAGGCCGGTGTCGGCGCCGTTTTCCGGGCGAATCGTATAGGGCGGGAAATGCGCGGCGCCGACCCGGACCAATTGCGCTGACTGAACGGGCAATACCCATAACGCAGCCAGCGCAGCGAGCATCAGCCCGGCGGCTGTCCGAATTGGCGAAGACTTCAAAACACCCCACTCCCCGAAAAAAAATAGCGATCAATGCATTCAAGCTAGGCGGTTTCGCCGACTTAGCCAGTTTCCCGGCCGGTCCGACAACCGTTCAACGCGCTTCGAGGACCAGAATCAGCGCTTCATCGGCGAGTTGATCGAGGCTCAAACTGCCGCCGGCACGGAACCAGGTGGTGGTCCAGGACAGTGCGCCGGTGAGGAAACGTCGGGTAATAAAAACGTCGCCGCGAATATAACCGGCGTCCTTGGCCTCGCCCAGAACCTGCAGCCAGATGTCTTCATAAACGTCACGCAAAGCGAGGACTTTAGCCTGGCCGTCTTCGGACAATGAGCGCCATTCATACACCAGCACCGCCATCGCTTCGCCGCTGCCGCCCATGATCGACTGCAACTCGCAACGAATCAGTGCCAGGACTTTCTCGCGCACGTCGTTTGCCTCGGCCAGGGCTGCGCGCATCAACGCGGTGTTGTAGCGGATGGTTTCCTCCATCACCGCGCGAAGGATTTCATCCTTGCTTTTGAAGTGATGAAAAATGCTGCCCGACTGAATGCCCACGGCGCTGGCCAGATCGCGCACCGTGGTGCGCTCGTAGCCTTTGTTGCGAAACAGGTGAGCCGCCACTTGCAGCAATTTGCCACGGGCGCTGTCCGGGTCGGTCAACTGGCCTGACTCGACCAGTTCGCGCATGACCCGCAGGGCTTTTTGCTCGTCCACCCGTTCTCTCCTACAGTCGATCAGTGTGTTGCCCCCTGTAACCGCAGGGTTGCGCGCAATTTAAGCCGCGCGCGGGCACCAAGCAAGCGCTTGGGCAGAAGAATGTTTCCCCTGTTTACAAACCAAGCGCTTGCTTGGTAGCCTCCAGACACTTCTGTCGCAGGTCCCTGAGTCGGAGATAAAAATGCCAACCACCGTGCGTATCGGCTGCGCCAGCGCCTTTTGGGGCGATACCTCCACCGCTGCCGCCCAACTGGTGACGGGCGGAGACCTCGATTATCTGGTGTTCGATTATCTGGCCGAGATCACCATGTCGCTGATGGCCGGCGCGCGTCTCAAAGACCCGCAGGCCGGTTACGCCGGCGACTTCATCGAAGTGCTGACGCCGCTGCTGACGCAACTGGCCGAACAGCAGATCCGCGTGATCAGCAATGCCGGCGGGGTCAATCCGCAGGCCTGCGCGGCTGCCCTGCAAGCGGCGTGCGACCAGGCCGGGGTCAAGTTGAAGATTGCCGTGTTGCTCGGTGATGACCTGCAAGGACACCTCGAAAACCCCGCCGACATCCGCGAAATGTTCAGCGGCGCCCCGCTTCCACGCGTGTGCGTGTCGACCAACGCCTACCTCGGCGCGCCGGGGATTGTCGAAGCGTTGCGTCTGGGTGCCGACATCGTCATTACCGGTCGGGTGGTCGACAGCGCCGTGGTCAGCGCGGCGCTGGTCCACGAATTCGGCTGGTCGTGGCATGACTACGACAAACTCGCCCAGGCCGCGCTGGCCGGGCACATCATCGAATGCGGCGCGCAGTGCACCGGCGGCAATTTCACCGACTGGCGCGAGGTACCGGATTACGAGCACATCGGTTTTCCGATCGTCGAAGTCAGCGCCGATGGCCAGTTCCTCGTCAGCAAACCGGAAGACTCCGGCGGGCTGGTCACGCCGCTGACGGTCGGCGAGCAGATGCTCTATGAAATCGGCGATCCGCAGGCTTACTTGCTACCCGACGTGGTCTGCGACTTCACTCAGGTCAAACTCCAGCAGCAAGGCAAAAACGTCGTGCAGGTGCACGGTGCCAAAGGCCTGCCGCCCACCGACAAATACAAGGTCAGCGCCACTTGTCCGGACGGCTTTCGCTGTACGGCGAGTTGCCTGATGGCCGGCATCGACGCAGTGGACAAGGCGCGGCGGGTCAGCCAGGCAATCATCGACAAGACCGCCGAGATGTTCAGCCTGCGCGGCTGGGCGCCCTACAGCGAAACCCACGTCGAACTGCTCGGCAGCGAAGCCACCTATGGCCCCCACGCTCAGCGCCGCGACAGCCGCGAAGTGGTGATCAAAATCGCCGTGCGGCATCCCGACAAACGTGCGCTGGTGCTGTTTTCCAAAGAGATCGCCCAGGCTGCGACCGGTATGGCGCCTGGCTTGACCGGCATCGTCGGCGGTCGCCCGAACGTTTACCCAGTCATCCGCCTGTTCTCGTTTCTCATCGAAAAAAGCGCCTGCACCCTGCAAGTAGACATGGCTGGCGAGCGTCATCCGTGTGCCCTGCCCGCCGTGGTCGCTCTGGACAGTGCAGACTTGCCCGTCGCCCAGCATCCGCCCAAACCCCAGGGCCGCGCCGATGCCAGTGTGCCGCTGGTGAAACTGGCGGTGGCGCGCTCCGGCGACAAGGGCAACCACAGCAACATCGGCGTGATGCCGCGCCATCCCGATTACCTGCCGTGGATCGCCGAAGCGCTGACAACTTCGGTGGTGGTCGACTGGATGCGCCACGTCCTTGATCCAGTGCTCGGGCGTGTTGAACGCTGGTACCTGCCCGGCACCCACAGCCTCAACTTTCTCTTGGAAAACGCCCTCGGCGGTGGCGGTGTCGCCAGTCTGCGCATCGACCCGCAGGGCAAAGCCTTCGCCCAGCAATTATTGGAAATCCAGATCCCGGTGCCGCAGAGCATCGCCGAACAGCTCGACTAGAGGATGGTGTGCATGGCTTACGCGTCGGTTTTTCGCGCCGATCTGTTCAGCGGCCAGAACCTGATTGTCACCGGTGGCGGCAGCGGCATCGGTCGCTGCACCGCCCATGAACTGGCGGCGCTCGGCGCCCATGTGCTGCTGGTCGGGCGCAAGCCGGAAAAGCTTGAAAAGGTCGCCGCCGAAATCACCGAGGACGGCGGCCGCGCGCACTGGAAGGCTTGCGATATCCGCGATGAAGAAGCGGTCAGGCAACTGGTCAAAGAGCTGATCGCCGAACACGGGCCGATTCACGGTCTGGTCAACAACGCCGGGGGTCAGTACCCGTCGCCGCTGGCGTCGATCAATCAGAAGGGTTTCGAAACCGTGTTGCGCACCAATCTGGTCGGCGGTTTTCTGATGGCCCGCGAGGTGTTCAACCAGTCGATGAGCAAACACGGCGGCAGCATCGTCAACATGCTCGCCGACATGTGGGGCGGCATGCCCGGCATGGGCCACTCGGGCGCCGCGCGTTCGGGCATGGACAACTTCACCAAGACTGCCGCGTTCGAGTGGGGCTATGCCGGGGTGCGGGTCAACGCCGTGGCACCGGGCTGGATTGCGTCCAGCGGCATGGACACTTACGAAGGCGCATTCAAAGCGGTGATTCCGACCTTGCGCGAGCATGTGCCGCTCAAGCGCATCGGCACCGAGTCGGAAGTCAGTGCGGCGATCGTGTTTCTGCTCAGCCCGGCGGCGTCATTCATCAGCGGCACCACGGTGAAAATCGACGGCGCCGCCAGCCTCGGCAGTCGCGCCTGGCCGCTGCACAAGGCCAGCCACAGCGAATCCTTCAACGGCTTTCACCGCGCCTACTTACCAGAAGTGTTGCGTCCCGACGTGCCCAAGGACGAGGAATAAGCCATGGCGCAGATTCAGTCGCAACTCGACCCGCACAGCGAAGCGTTCGCGCACAACCGCGCCGCCATGCTCGCCGCCATCGAGCAGGTCCGGCAGCTTGAACAGAAGCTGCTGGACAAGGCCGCCGAAGCCAAAGACAAATTCAGCAAACGCGGGCAACTGTTGCCCCGCGAGCGTCTGAACCTGTTGCTCGACCCTGGCGCGCCGTTCCTCGAACTGGCCAGCCTCGCCGGCTACAAGTTGCACGACGACAAGGATGGCAGTTCGGCCGGTGGCGGGCTGATTGCCGGCATCGGTTACGTCTGCGGCATCCGTGCGATGGTGGTCGCCAACAACAGCGCGATCAAGGGCGGCACGATCTCGCCGAGCGGCCTGAAAAAATCCCTGCGCCTGCAACAGATCGCTCGGGAAAACAAACTGCCGATGATCACCCTCGCCGAAAGCGGCGGCGCCAATCTCAATTACGCGGCGGAGATTTTCGTCGAAGGCGCGCGCAGTTTTGCCAATCAGGCGCGCATGTCGGCCATGGGGTTGCCGCAGATCACCGTGGTGCACGGCTCGGCCACCGCGGGCGGCGCTTATCAACCGGGTTTGTCGGATTACGTGGTGGTGGTGCGCGGCAAGGCCAAGCTGTTCCTCGCCGGCCCGCCATTGCTCAAAGCGGCGACCGGCGAAGTGGCCAGCGATGAGGAGCTGGGTGGCGCCGAGATGCACGCGCAGGTCGCCGGTACCGCCGAATATCTGGCCGAGAACGATGCTGACGGAGTACGTCAGGTGCGCGAAATCATGCGCATGCTGCCATGGAATGCACAGCTGCCATGGCAGCCGGAGGCGCAATTCAAAGAACCGCTCTACCCCATCGATGAACTGCTCGGGTTGATCCCGGACGATGCGAAAAAGCCCTACGACGTGCGCGAAATCATCGCGCGGATCGCCGATGAATCGGATTTTCTCGAGTTCAAGGGCGAGTTCGATCAACAAACCATCTGCGGCCAATTGAAAATCCAGGGCCGCGCCTGCGGCTTCATCGGCAACAACGGTCCGATCACGCCGAACGGCGCGAGCAAGGCGGCGCAGTTCATCCAGTTGTGCGACCAGAGCCAGACGCCGCTGCTGTTTTTTCACAACACCACGGGTTTCATGGTCGGCACCGAATCGGAACAGCAAGGCGTGATCAAGCACGGCTCGAAACTGATTCAAGCGGTGGCCAACGCGCGGGTGCCTAAACTGACCATCGTCGTCGGCGGTTCCTACGGCGCCGGCAACTACGCGATGTGCGGGCGCGGTCTCGACCCGCGCTTCATCTTCGCCTGGCCCAACAGTCGCACCGCAGTGATGGGCGGTGCGCAGGCCGGCAAGGTTTTGCGCATCGTCACCGAGGCCAAACAGCTCAAGGACGGCATCGAGCCCGATCCGAAAATGCTCGACATGCTCGAGCAGATGACCGCGCAGAAACTCGACAGCCAGTCCACCGCACTGTACGGCAGCGCCAACCTGTGGGACGACGGCCTGATCGACCCGCGCGACACCCGCACCCTGCTCGGTTACTTGCTGGATATCTGCCACGAAGCCGACAGGCGTGCGCTGCAACCCAACAGCTTCGGCGTCAGCCGCTTCTGACCGCCACGGATCCTACGGAGAACAACAACAATGATCTTCACCCCGGAACACGAAGCCCTGCGCCGCACCGTCCGCCAGTTCGTCACGCACGAGATCAACCCGCACGTCGAAGAATGGGAAAAGGCCGGGCGCTTTCCCATCCACGATATTTTCCGCAAGGCCGGCGAACTGGGCCTGCTGGGCATTTCCAAACCGGAAAAATTCGGCGGCATGGGCCTCGATTACAGCTATTCGATTGTCGCCGCCGAAGAGTTCGGCACCATTCATTGCGGCGGGATTCCGATGTCGATCGGCGTGCAGACCGACATGTGCACTCCGGCATTGGCGCGTTTCGGCTCCGATGAACTGCGCGAAGAATTCCTCCGTCCGGCCATCACTGGCGAACAGGTGGGTTGCATCGGCGTTTCCGAAGTCGGCGCCGGCTCCGATGTCGCCGGGCTGAAGACCACGGCGCGCAAGGACGGCGACGACTACGTGATCAACGGCAGCAAGATGTGGATCACCAACTCGCCAAGCGCCGACTTCATCTGCCTGCTGGCCAACACCTCGGACGACAAGCCGCACATCAACAAGTCGCTGATCATGGTGCCGATGAACACCCCGGGAATCAGCCTCAGCTCGCACCTGGACAAGCTCGGCATGCGCAGCTCGGAAACCGCGCAGGTGTTCTTCGACAACGTGCACGTGCCGCAGCGCAACCGCATCGGCCATGAAGGCGCGGGGTTCATGATGCAGATGCTGCAGTTCCAGGAAGAACGCCTGTTCGGCGCGGCGAACATGATCAAAGGCCTGGAATATTGCATCGACAGCACCATCGAGTACTGCAAGGAGCGCAAGACCTTCGGCAATACGCTGATCGACAATCAGGTCATCCACTTCCGCCTCGCCGAATTGCAGACCGAAATCGAATGCCTGCGTGCGCTGGTCTATCAGGCCACCGAGCAATACATCAAAGGCCAGGACGTCACGCGACTGGCGTCGATGGCCAAGCTCAAGGCCGGACGCCTCGGCCGCGAAGTCAGTGACAGCTGCCTGCAATACTGGGGCGGCATGGGTTTCATGTGGGACAACCCGGTGGCCCGCGCCTACCGCGATGTGCGCCTGGTGTCGATTGGCGGCGGCGCCGACGAAATCATGCTGGGCATCATCTGCAAACTGATGGGCATCCTGCCGGGGAAAAAGAAATGAGCGGCCTGCCGGATTGCCAGACGCTGTTGCTGGAACTGCATGGCGGCGTGCTGCATATCACTCTCAACCGCCCGGACAGCCGCAACGCGATGAGCCTGCAAATGGTCGCCGAACTGCGCGCGGTGCTGGCGGCGATACGCGATGACCGCGCGGTGCGGGCCCTGGTGCTCAGCGGTGCCGGCGGGCATTTCTGCGCCGGTGGCGACATCAAGGACATGGCCAACGCACGGGCGCAGGGCACGGAGGCTTACCGTGAGTTGAACCGGGCGTTCGGCGCGTTGCTGGAGGAAGCCCAGCACACGCCGCCAGTGCTGATCACTGTGCTGCAAGGCGCGGTGCTCGGCGGCGGATTCGGTCTGGCCTGTGTCAGCGATATCGCTTTGGCCGATCACAAGGCGCAGTTCGGGTTGCCGGAAACCAGCCTCGGCCTGATCCCGGCGCAAATCGCGCCGTTTGTGGTGCAACGGATCGGCCTGACCGAAACCCGCCGACTCGCGCTGACGGCGGCGCGTTTCGACGGCGCCGAGGCGCAGCGATTGGGGCTGGTGCATTTCGTTGAACAGGATGCGCAAGCGCTGGCCGAACGGCTGGATGAAGTGTTGCAACAGGTGCTGCGCTGCGCCCCGCAAGCGAATGCGATGACCAAGAAATTGCTGTTGGCGAGTGCCGGGCAACCGTCGAATGAATTGCTGGACGACGCGGCGCAGTGGTTCAGCGCGGCGGTAACTGGAGACGAAGGGATCGAGGGGACTCTGGCTTTTGTGCAAAAGCGCAAACCGCGGTGGGTCAACTAAAAGCTTCGCGAGCAGGCTCGCTCCCACAGGTCGAAATTGCATTGCAAATGTGGGAGCGAGCCTGCTCGCGATGAGGCCATCACATTCACCGCCATCATTTCAGGAAATTCACCATGCCCACCCTCCACAAAATCCTGATCGCCAACCGCGGTGAAATCGCCTGCCGCATCCAGCGCACGGCCCAGGCGCTGGGCTATCGCACCGTCGCGGTGTTCAGCGATGCCGACGCCGATGCGCTGCATGTGCAAATGGCCGATCAGGCGGTGCACATCGGCCCGGCGCCGGTGCAGCAGTCCTACCTCAACATTCCGGCGATCATCGAAGCCGCCCGACGCAGCGGCGCCGATGCGATTCACCCCGGCTACGGCTTCCTCTCGGAAAACGCCGATTTCGCCCGCGCCTGCGCCGAAGCCGGGCTGATCTTCATCGGCCCCAGCGCCGACGCGATCGAACTGATGGGCAGCAAACGCCTGTCGAAGATCGCCATGCTTGATGCCGGTGTTCCATGCATTGCCGGCTACCAGGGCGCCGCGCAGGACGACGCGACCCTGCTGGCCGAGGCCGAGCGCATCGGTTATCCGCTGATGATCAAGGCCAGCGCCGGTGGCGGTGGACGCGGCATGCGCCTGGTGCACGAGGCCAGCGAACTGGCGGCGCAACTGCGCACGGCTCGTTCCGAAGCACTGAACGGTTTCGGCAGTGACGAGTTGATCCTTGAACAGGCACTGATCGAACCCCGCCATGTGGAAGTGCAGCTGTTCGGCGATCAGCACGGCCATCTGGTCTACCTCGGCGAACGCGATTGCTCAATTCAGCGGCGCCATCAGAAAGTCATCGAAGAAGCACCCTGCCCGGTGATGACCGCCGAGCTGCGCCAGGCCATGGGCGAGGCGGCGCTCAAGGCCGCGCGCGCGGTGGATTACGTCGGCGCTGGCACCGTGGAGTTTCTGCTCGACGCGCGCGGGCAGTTTTACTTTCTGGAGATGAACACGCGCCTGCAGGTCGAACACCCGGTGACGGAAATGATCACCGGACTTGATCTGGTCGCATGGCAGTTGCTGGTCGCCGAAGGCCAGCCGCTACCGCTGACGCAGGAACAGATCCATCTCGACGGTCACGCCATGGAAGTGCGCCTCTACGCTGAAGATCCCGCCGCGGACTTTCTCCCGCAAACCGGCCGGATCGCCGCATGGCAGCCAGCGCTGGGGCACGGCGCGCGCATCGATCACGGTCTGCTTGAAGGTCAGTCGGTCAGCCCGTTCTACGATCCGATGCTGGGCAAACTGATCGCCCACGGCGCCACTCGTGAAGAGGCGCGGCGCAAGTTGTTGCGTGCGGTGCAGGACACCGTGCTGCTCGGGGTGCAGAGCAATCAACGTTTGCTCGAAGGCCTGCTGCAACATCCGCAGTTCATCAGTGGCGACTTCAGCACCGCTTTCATCCAGCAGCACTTTTCCAGCCACGCCAGTCTCAACACCCATGTGCCAACGACGGAGCAACTGGCGATTGCCGTGGTGTTGTTCTATCAGGCCAGCGCCCTGCCCCATCGCGCCCCTTTGAACGGCTGGCGCAACAACGCCAGTGTGCCGTTGCACTATCTACTCGGCAGTGACGAGCAGGACTGGGCACTGTCAGTGCTGGCGCGCAAATCCGGCGAATGCGTCGTGCAGGTCGCCGAACGCACGCTGGAATTGAAAGTCATCGAGCACACCGCGCAATCGGTCACCATGGAGGTCGACGGTCTGCGCCAGCGCCACGCCTATCGTCTGCACGACGGGCAGCTCTGGCTGTTCACCCATCCGGGCAGCCTGCGCCTGGAGGATCGAACTCATGCGCAGATCGGCAGTCAGACCAGCGTCGCCTCCGGCACCCTGAAAGCACCGATGGACGGTGCCATTGTCGACGTGCTGGTCAGCGAGGGCAGTACGGTCAGCAAGGGTCAATTGCTGGTGGTGCTGGAGGCAATGAAAATGGAGCATCCGCTGAAAGCCGGCATCGATGGCGTGCTCAAACGGGTGCAAGTGAAGGTCGGCGATCAGGTAAAAAATCGTCAGGTTCTGTTGCAGGTCGAGTAGTCGCCCGGACACAAGCGCGGGGTTTGACTACGCTCTGATAAATCAGAACGCGGAAATCAGGAACCCTGCGATGCCCCATTGGCTGGTCATAGATCTGGAAGCCACCACAGACGAGGGTGGCTGGCCGGTGACGGAAATGGAAATTATCGAGATCGGTGCGACGCTGGTCGATCGTGCCGGGCGCGAGCAGGATCACTTCCAGCGCTTCGTCAAACCGACCCGCCGGCCATTGCTGACGCCGTTCTGTCGGGAGCTGACGCACATCACCCAGGCCAACATCGATTCGGCACAACCGCTGAGCGAGGTCTGGCCGGCTTTCGAGCGCTGGCTGGCGCAGCATCAGGCTCGCCTTGAAGGCTGGGCCAGTTGGGGCGGTTACGATCGCCAGCAGCTGCTGCAGGAATGGCAGCGCCTGAACATCGACAGTGGCCTGAGCAAAGTGCCGCACATGAACCTCAAACAACGCTTCGCCAAGGCCCGCCGCCTGGAACGACCGCTTGGGCTCAACGGCGCGCTGCAACTGGCGGGCATGCAGTTCAGCGGTCAACAGCATCGTGCCCTGGAAGATGCGCGCAATACTGCACGATTACTGCCGCTGGTCCTGCCGCTTTAGGGGCGTGACGAGGTTGCAAGCCTTGTGCATACTGGCCGCCCCCTTTCAAGCCCTTTTCGAGGAATCCGCCCATGTTTAAAGTCAACGAGTACTTCGACGGCACCGTCAAGTCGATCGCCTTTGGCACCGCTGAAGGTCCGGCGACCATTGGCGTCATGGCCCCGGGCGAATACGAATTCGGCACCAGCCAGCGGGAAATCATGCACGTCGTTTCCGGCGCGCTGAGCGTAAAACTGCCAGACAGCAGCGACTGGGAAACCTTCGCCGCCGGCAGCCAGTTCAACGTCCCCGCCAACAGCAAGTTCCAGCTGAAAGTCGCCGTCGATACCGCTTACCTGTGCGAATACCGCGGCTGATCCCGCCGGTTTCACCGCGCAAAAAAATGCCCGTGTCCAGAAGACACGGGCATTTTTCATTTCAGCGACAGCCTATTCGAGAACTTCCACCGGCATGCCGACTTCCAGGCGGCCGTTGCCGTCGTTGACCAGATTCTGCCCGAACATTGCGCCATCGGCGGTAGAGCGGTGCTTTTGCAGTGTCGCAAAAGGCTCGCGATCAGCGCTGCGCTCACCGGTTTGCGGGTCGACCGTGGTCATGATGCAGCGCGCGCACGGCTTGACCACGCGGAATTCGATGTCGCCGATGCGAATACGCTTCCAGTTGTCCTCAGCGTAAGGCGCGCTGCCTTCGATGACCAGGTTCGGGCGGAAACGCAGCATCTCCAGCGGTCGTCCGACTGTTTCCGCAAGCGCCAGCCGCGAGGCTTCACCGATCAGCAGCAACGGATAACCGTCCGCGAACGCCACTTGATCATCGTCCTTGCCGAATCCCGACTGGGTGGTGCGCGCCCGCTCCAGTGGCATTTGCACCAGACGCGTCGGTTTGCCGAGGAAGTCGCTGACAAATCGCGCGGCTTGATCACCGGCGTCCGGCACACGCAGGGTGTCACGCCAGATCGTCACCCCGCGCAGCTCGGCGTCGGCCGCAGGCAATGGGACTTCGATGGACCCCTGGTCTGGAGCGCTCAGGGTCAGACCGCCGCTGGCATTCCACAATGCCGACAACTGACTCATTTTCGCTTCGGCGCGCTGGGTCAGAAAGCGTCCGCTGGCCTCGTCCACCAACATCCAGCGTCGATCGCCCGCCAGGCCCAGCTTGTCCAGCTCGATGCTTTGCAGGATTTCGCCCTTGCCGGATTTCAACGGGTAACGATAAAGCGCGCTCAGACGCAGCATGGCCAGCTCCCTGATGGAAAAACGCCACCCTATACGAGCTTCAATGCTGAATCAAAGCCGTAGTGGGTTTGAACATATCCGTTGTGGGAGCGAGCCTGCTCGCGAAAGCGCAGGCCCAGACAGCATTGATGGTGAATGTGCCGGCGTCTTCGCAAGCAGGCTCGCTCTCACAGGAAGCAAAATCTGCGTGTTTCAGGCTGGCACGGCGTCGAGCATCAGGCGCTGGCGCACCACATCGACCAGTTTGTCCGGCTGGAACTTGGACAGGAAGTTGTCGCAGCCGACCTTCTTCACCATCGAGTCGTTGAAACTGCCAGACAGCGAGGTGTGCAGCACTACGTACAAGCCACGCAGACGCGGGTCGTTGCGGATTTCCGTGGTCAGACGATAGCCGTCCATTTCCGGCATTTCTGCGTCGGTGAAGATCATCAGCAGTTTGTCGGTCATGTGCACGCCGGTATCGGCCCAGGCCTTGAGCATGTTCAAGGCTTTCAAACCGTCGCTGGCGATGTGCATTTTCACCCCGAGCTGGCCGAGGGTGTCGCGCAATTGCGAAAGCGCCACGTTGGAATCATCCACCAGTAACACTTCGCGCCCACGGGCGCGCTCCAGTACCGGGTCGTCGAGTTTCTCGCGCGAGACCTTGGCGTTGTACGGGACGATTTCGGCGAGGACTTTTTCCACGTCGATGATCTCGACCAGTTGATCGTCGACCTTGCTGATCGCAGTCAGGTAATGCTGGCGGCCGGCACTGGTCGGCGGCGGCAGAATGGCTTCCCAGTTCATGTTGACGATGCGGTCGACACCGCCAACAAGGAAGGCCTGCACCGAACGGTTGTATTCGGTGACGATGATCGTGCTGTTCGGGCCCGGCACCAGTGGGCGCATGCCGATCGCCTGGGACAGGTCGATCACTGGCAATGTCTGGCCGCGCAGATTGACCACGCCGCAGACAAAGGGATGACGCTGCGGCATCAGGGTCAGCTTCGGCAGTTGCAGTACTTCCTGAACCTTGAACACGTTGATCGCGAACAACTGGCGTCCGGCCAGGCGAAACATGAGGATTTCCAGGCGATTCTCACCCACCAGTTGCGTGCGTTGGTCTACCGTGTCGAGAATGCCGGCCATCAATGACTCCTGGGCTTGTTCTGATGAATTCACTATGGGGGTTTATCGGCCGCGTTCAGCTAATCTTGATTGCTGTAAGCAGCGCCGGTAAAAATGCCATAAACGCCCATTGATGTCACACTGACATCATGCTTTACTGGCGTTGGTGATTTCATCTGCTAGATTCATTGCGGCGCGACCTCGGTTTGCACGTTAGGTTCCCGCGCCTAAGGGATTCCCCTAGCCACAATCAGGCCCAACCTGATATTCGCCCTTTCCAATAGCCATTACTGTGACGCCATTCTCATTGCATGAACGGAGTCAGGCTATTGTGTGCGATCGCAATTCAGTGGCAACCCACCCTCTGGAACCCCTCGGTCCGTGCACCTGCACCGCCGGGAGCGATCTGCCGACGATCCACGATCGTCGCCACACACGGCCATCCGTCAACCAACACGACGTGGTGGAGATGAACATGCCAATCGACCGTAAAGACTGGGCGCAGCGCTTCCCCGAATTTCTGGTCGAGGCCGAAACGCTTCTCGCCAAGTCCGAAGAATGCCTGAATCACCTGCAACTGATCAGCAATGACAAGGATGCCATCGACTGCATGCTCGGCACCCTGCTAAAGTTGGCGGGCCGGGCCGAAGCATTGGCGCTGGAAGCGATCTCCGAGTTTTCCCTGCACATCTACAACCTGCTGAATCTGACCCAGGGTCATGTCGACCTGCACGAGCAGGCCCTCGATGCGCTGCGAGACTGCTTCACCCTGATGGCGTGGCAGCTTGAACTGGTCGATCCTAAAACCGGCCAACTGAGCCTCGATGAAAGCGAGCAGGCAGCCTTGCTTGAAGCGTTCGCGGCGCACATGGATCAGGACGCCCTTGAGCCGAAGACGGCGAGCAAACGTTTGCTCCCTTCGTCTCTGACGGCGCGCCAGGCTTGAGAAACCAGGCCGCGATACTGTCGTAATTGAATAGTTGATACCTGCCAGCGACAATCCGGGCCAAATAATCCGCCCGACCAACGGCTGATTTCCAAGTGCCGGCATCAGGGTTTTCCCTGTGTGCACCCGGCGATACTTCCAGGCAAATCGAAGTCGTCCAAATACAATAATTCCAACTTTTCCAATATGGAACTTGCGTCCACGATCCGGTATTTCCTGACCAGATAGACATATATAGCGACCGCGACCAACGGTATGTTAAGTGGTATTATGCCGCCGGTTAGTTGCCTGCCGATTAATGGCACACTGACTTCAGCGTTTCGGTACCGATGTTATTGCCGGTCAATGATTGCTTAACGAATGCGGTTTGAATCAATAACATAATTGACAGTATTTCCACACAGAGATCCGCCCCTTACCGGCCGGTCTGCCCGCAGCGAACATCCATTGGCTCCATCCGTTATGTACGCCAGTCTCAAGTCACTCATTACATGGCCACCCTCACGGGAAAACGCCCGGCGCTTCACACTGGTGCTGTGTGTTCTGGCGACCCTTGGCAGTTTACTGGCCTATTGTTTTTCCGCGAGCATTCCGTTGGGGTTGCTGGCGATCGAGATCGCCGCGACCGCCTGCGTCTGGGTGCAATATCGTTTGTCGCGCAAGTCGATCAAGTTCCAGCCGCAAGAGCTGGCCGATCGTCTGCTGCAAGTCCAGGAAAACGAACGGCACCGCCTCAGCCGCGAATTACATGACGATATCGGCCAATTGCTCACCGCCGCCAAACTGCAAAGTGACTGGCTCAAGCGTCGCCTGCCGGAAGAGCTGCAGGAACAATGCGCGGTGCTGTGCGACACGCTGGACGAAACCCTGACCAAAGTGCGTGACGTCTCGGCCATTCTCAATCCGCGGCAATTGACCAGTCTGGGGCTTGAAGCCAGCTTGCGTGCGCATTTGCTCAAGACGCTGGCCAACAGCTCGGTCAACTGGAGCCTCGACTGCCAGCAACGGCTCAACGGCATTCCCGAGGAAATGGCCGTCGCGGCGTTTCGCATCGCTCAGGAAGCCGTGACCAATATCCTGCGCCACGCACAGGCAAAAAATCTGTTGATTCGAGTGCAGCGTCTGCCGCAAGGTCTGACTCTGCTGATCAGCGATGACGGTCTCGGTTTCGCCCCGGCGGCCGACCCGGCCAGAGAAGGCCAACGCGGCATGGCCGGGATGGCCGAGCGCATCGAACAGTTGGGCGGCACATTGAGCGTTGTCAGCGAGCCGGGCAAAGGCACAAGAATCGAAGCACTTTTCCCCTGGGCGCCGCGAGCGCTCGAACGGGCCAGTACGAATAAGGTTATGCGTTGACTTGTAACTTACTTCTGGTGGATGACCACTCGCTGATCAGGGCCGGCGTGCGCGCTCTGGTACTGGATATTCCCGGTTACGCGGTAATCGGCGAAGCCAATGATGGTTCGCAACTGCTCGAAATGGTCGAGCAATTGAGCCCCGACATCGTATTGCTGGACATTTCGATGAGGGAAACCGGGGGCCTGGAAGCGCTGCAACGCCTCAAGCGCGTGCGCCCGCAGAGCAAGGTGCTGATCCTGTCGATGCACACCGATCCGGCGCTGATCATGCAGGCGCTGGAGTCCGGTGCCCATGGTTACCTGCTCAAGGACACCACGGCCACCGAGCTCGAACACGCACTGGAAGCCCTGCGCAACAACGAACGCTACCTCAGCCCCGCCATTGCTCATACGGTGATCAACCAGGCTTTGACTCGTAACCAGAAGAGCCAGCCGGACATCGCCGATTCGCACAACCTGACGGCGCGCCAGCTGGAGATCCTTCGGCTGATCGTACGAGGCAAATCCACCCGGGAAATCGCCAACGGCCTGGGCTTGAGCGTCAAGACCGTGGAAACCCATCGCGCGCAGATCATGAAACGCCTGCAGATCTACGACGTAGCGGGTCTGGTACTGTTCGCCGTGCGTGAACAGATCATCAGCCTGGATGACTGATTGACGCTTGTGGGCCCAATAGCGGCGAGTCTTTCGGCAGGTGCACCTGCAACGCTGCGGGTTTCGCCACGAAGCGCAGACTGTCGCCTTCCAGCGGCTCGCCGTCGAGATTGATACTCAGCCCTTCGGCGACCTTGATCTCGACCCACGGCAACCGCGCGCGTACAAACATGTTGTCGAGGCCAAAGCCCTCGCTCAGCAAATTCTTCAGTGTCCCGACCAGTTCCTGCGGCGCCGGCAAAATGCTGATATCCAGCAGACCGTCGTCGACTCGCGCCTCGGGGCACAACACATGCCCGCCACCCGCCTGCCGCCCGTTGCCGATGCCCAGTGCCAGCAGTTCGCCCTGCCAATGGAAATCCGGCCCCTGCAACTCACCGTAAGCGGCGTGCAGCTCGCTGAACCGGGTCAGGCCAGTGAACAGATAAGCCGCGCCACCCAGGACCTTTTTCAGGTCTTCCGAGGTATTGGCGGTGACCTGGCTGCCGAATCCACCCGTCGCCATGTTGAGGAAAATCTGCCCGCCGACTTCGCCCAGATCGATATCCGAAGGCTCGACGTCCAGCAGATCGAGGGCCTGCGCCGGCTCCAGGGAAATGCCGGCAGCCCGGGAAAAATCGTTGGCGGTGCCCAGTGGCAGCAAGACGAGACTGGCTTGTTGCGGATGCTGAGCCAATGCTTCGGCGATATCACGCAAGGTGCCGTCGCCGCCGCCGGCGATGATTTTCGTGTAGCCGGCGGCCAGCGCGTCTTCTACCAGACGCTGGGCGTCGCCGGCTTCCCAGGTCACTCGCACCGCAAGCTCCCAGCCTGACTCGCGCCTGGCCTCGACAGCGGCGCGGACATCCTCGTTGAGTGCCTGTTTGCCATGCAAGATCAGCAGTGCCCGGCGTTCACTCATAACGTCACTCCAAGAATTGAATCGGTTGAAACATCTTGACCACGGCGTGCCTCGAAAAAGCCACCGGGGAGAGCAATTAATTCCTGTTAGAACAGCAAGCTTCCTGCACAGCGGTATTTTTTCTTACGAAACAACAGGAATCGGCTTAATTGACCGCGCCCGGCCCTTGGGTCACCGTGTGCTGGCAGCATCAACCTTCAACCCAATTACACAAGGATGTGCCGGTAATGAACGGATCCCCCCCGATTTATTTTCATGAATCGCGTCATGGAAACATCAGCAAGCGTGCAGTTGATTCATTCAGCGAGTACTTCCATGCACAACCATGAAACCAAGGCACCGGTGAGCCCGGTCGCGGCGCTCGCCGAAAGTCGTGCCAGTAAAAAAGCGGATTTTTGCAACAACGCCAAACCCACTGGAGAGTTTGATATGGAGCCCCGTGTCAGCGAGCTGGAAACCCATTTCAAATACATGCGCCGCGACATGGACGAAATGCTCAATGACGTCCGTACCATCAAACACCGTCTGGCGTATTCGGCGGGTGCGACCGCTGTCATCCTGGGACTGCTGGGATGGGTGGCCAACAGCCGATTCGACCAGTTGGTGACACTGATCAGCAACTGACCGAACCAATCGTTGCACGCGCCGTGCGTACCCGCCGACGCGTGCATGGGTGAGAAGGTCTACCCCAGAAGCTCACTGAGCGCAATGAAGTTCACTTCATCACCCTCGCTCAGCGTGCGGCCTTCTCGGACTTCGACCAATCCGTCGGCCCACGCCGCGCTACGCAGCACACCCGAACTCTGGTTGCGGTAGATGATTGCCCGCCCGTGCTCGAGACGTCCGCGCAAATATTCGCGACGGTTTCCGGCGACCGGCCAGACAAAACCTGCTGGCACTGCAAACTTCAGCGGTTCGACGTCTTGCACACCCAGGCGTCGCAACAGATAAGGCCGCGTCAGCAATGCGAACGTCACCAGCGTGGAGGCGGGATTGCCGGGCAGGCCAATCACCGGCACGTTGCGGAAATGGCCGAAGGTCAAGGGTTTTCCAGGCTTGATGGCGAGCTTCCACAAGGCCAGTTCGCCTTCTTCACGCAAGGCAATGCCGAGGAAATCCGCCTCACCGACCGAGACACCGCCGGTGGAAAGAATCAGATCGACATTTTGCAACTCGCCCAGCCGGGCCCTTGTGGTGGGCAGATCGTCCGGGAGAATTCCGCCATCGATGACTTCACAGCCCAGACGCTGCAGCCAGCTGCACAGAAGCACGCGGTTGCTGTTGTAGATCTGGCCCGGGCCCAGTGCCTGTCCGGGCTCGACCAGTTCGTCACCGGTGGACAATACCGCCACGCGCGGCTTGCGCACGACATTGAGGCCGGCGCAGCCAAGCGAAGCAGCCAGACCTTGCTCAATCGGCCCCAATCGGGTGCCTGCCTGCAGCACCAATTCGCCAACCGTGGTTTCCTGGCCCTGCGGACGAATGTTCTGGTCTGGTTTCAGCGTTTCAAGGAAACGCACTCGGCCGTCGGCCTGAACTTCAGCGTTTTCCTGCATCTCGACGCAGTCCGCGCCCGGCGGCAGCGGTGCCCCGGTAAAGATGCGAGCGCAAGTGCCTCGCTCCAACGGTTGCGGAGACTGCCCGGCGAAGACCTTATGACTGACGGGCAGCGGCTCACCGTTCCAGTCAGCAAGGTTCAAGGCGTAGCCGTCCATGGCGCTGTTCGGCCAGGGCGGCAGATCCAGTGTCGAGATCAGATCTTCAGCCAGCACCCGTCCTTCCACCTGAGCCAGCGGCAAGTGCTCGCGCTCGACAATGCGCGATGCATCGGCCATGTCCAGCAAACGCTCGAGCGCCGCTTCGACGGGCAACAAACTGCCGGTCTTGCCTGGCTTACCCACGGGATTCACAAGGCGCCGCCTGCTTCAGATGGGTGACGAAGTTGCACGGACGATGACGGGCGTCCAGTTGCTCAGCGAGGATGCCGTCCCATCCGGTACGCACCGCATTGGTCGAACCTGGCAGGCAGCACACCAGCGTGCCGTTGGCCAGACCTGCCAGGGCACGGGACTGTACGGTCGACGTACCGATATCGGCCACGGAGATCTGGCGGAACAGTTCGCCAAAACCGTCGACCTGCTTGTCGAGCAGGCACGCCACTGCTTCCGGTGTGCTGTCACGGCCGGTGAAGCCGGTGCCGCCAGTGATCAGCACCACTTGAACGACATCGTCGGCAATCCAGTTGGCGACTTGCGCGCGAATTTTATACAGATCATCTTTTAGCAGAACGCGCTCGGCCAGCGCATGGCCGGCCGCGATCAAGCGATCGACGAAGACCTGGCCGGAGGTATCGGTTTCCAGGGTTCGGGTATCGCTGACAGTCAGCACCGCGATATTGAGCGGCACGAAAGGTACATCAGCCTTGGCTTTCATAGGCTCTTCCAGTTGTAGGGGAAACAGCCCGGTGTTATATCACAGCGGCTCATTTTTCTGCCGCCCCTCTGGAGAGTCGTCATGCCCTTGAACAGCCCATTGCCACCCTGCTCTGTCCTGCTTCTGGCCGGTGGACGCGGCCAGCGCATGGGCGGTCAGGACAAGGGGCTCATCGAATGGCTGGGCGAGCCTTTGATCGCGCATTTGCAGCGTAAGGTGCGGCCGCTGACCGACGATCTCATTATTTCGTGCAACCGCAATCGCGAGCGTTATGCCGCGTTTGCCGATCAGTTGGTCATGGATGATGAGGGGGACTTTCCGGGCCCGTTGGCCGGGATTCGTGCAGGGCTGAAAGCGGCGCGCCATGCGCACTTGCTGGTGTTGCCATGCGATGTGCCACGGATCGACGAGGCGTTGCTGCAAGCCATGCTTGCCACCGCCGATCTGCAACGTGAAAAACCTTTAATGCTGCGCCACGGCGAGCACTGGGAACCGCTGCTGTGTGTGATTCCTGTGGCGCTATTGCCGGCATTCGAAGCGGCGTGGCACAGCGGTGAACGCAGCCCCGGGCGGGTGATGCGCGGTCTGGGCGCCGTCGCATTGCAATGCCCCGACAACGACCCACGACTGGCCAACCTCAACACCCCCGAATTGTTACATCTGCATAACACTGTGTCAGACTGACATTATCCAAGGAACTCTCACGCCTTGTTTACGTCTCAAGCTCAGTAACCAGAAGATTTCCCATTCGGAGACACACTCATGACTCAACGGACCCTCGCCACTTTCATGCTCGCACTGGGCCTGGCAACCCTCGCCGGTTGCTCCTCGCCAACAGTGATCACCTTGAATGACGGTCGCGAAATCCAGGCCGTCGACACCCCGAAATACGATGATGATTCGGGCTTCTACGAGTTCCAGCAACTGGACGGCAAAGAAACCCGCATCAACAAGGATCAGGTTCGTACCGTTAAAGAGCTGTAAGGCTCCGGGTCGATACCGGATACAGAAAAGCCCGCATTGCGATGCGGGCTTTTTCATGGGCGTAGCAAAAGTGGATCGGTTGTCACCACTGCAAGGTGATCCGGCTTTCGAACTCCCGTAATTCACCCGTCACCGGATCAATGAAGCGCAGGCCTTGCGCGAGCAGCTTCAACGGGTTGGCGTAGTCGTCCTCGACATCTTTCAGCACAGTCGGATAAAAAGGATCGTTGCAGATACTCGCCCCCAGCGCGGTCATATGCACACGCAGCTGATGCTTCTTGCCGGTCACTGGAAACAGGCCATAGCGCCACAGATCGCCGTTTTTCTCGCGCACCTCGACCGCCGTTTCGGTATTACTGACACCAGGCCCCTCTTGCATGCGGAAGAATGGCTCGCCATCGACCAACCGGCTCTTGTGTACCAACGGAAAATTCAGTTCGGGCAGCGCCGGGGCAATCGCTTCGTAGCGTTTGTCGATCTGCCGCGTCGGGAACAACGACTGATAGGCGGAACGGGTTTGCGGATTCGCCGAGAAAATCACCAGCCCTGCGGTGTGCCGATCGATGCGGTGCAGCGGCACCAGATGCGGATTGTCCAGCCGACGGATCAGCCGCCGCAGCAGGGTCTGCTCGACATATTCCCCGGCCGGCGTGACCGGCAGGAAATGAGGTTTGTCGGCCACCACCAGATGTTCATCGGCGTAGAGAATCGCTTCGACCACCGGAATCGGTTTCTCATCCGGTACTTCGCGGAAGTAATGAATGCGCAAACCTTCCTTGTACGGCAAGTCCAGTGCAATCGGCTGGCCCTGTGCATCCAGCACCCGCCCCCGAGCAATCCGGTCGAGCCACTGCTCGCGGCCGATGGCACTGAAGTGCTCGCACAGGCAATCGAGGACCGTCAGCCAGGGACCGGGCGGCAAGTACAACGTGCTGGCCTGATTGTGCGCAGCGGAAAAAACGGGAGTGGACATACGAAACAGGAATCCTCAATGCAGGCCGGCATTATCCAACACCGAGGCAAAGCCACCTAGCGCAGTTTCTTCACGCCGGCACCGATTTGAGTGCCGCCGCTTCGGTGAACTCCTTCAGCCAGCGCAACACATCGACCGCCTCCCAGCGCCCCGGATCGTACAAGGCATACAGCAGGCCCTGATAGCCGACCACATCCAGCTGCTTGTGATAACCGGCGCGTTGAAACAGGGCTTCGATTTCGGCAAAGCAGGTATTGAAATGCAGCTTGTTGAACGGCGTCTTGCCTTCCGTGACCAGCCCGTCCAGGCGCAATTCGAGGACGGCCTCGCGCACCACGTCGACCGACATCCGGTTAACGCTGCTCTTCAACTGTTCGACATTGACCACGGTTCATCCCTCTGACTCGATTGCTGTATGAACATACAGTAACCGAAGAAGCCGGGGAGTGCCAACGCAAGGATGGGTTGCTGCGACCAGCGGAATGAACAGGACAACTCTGCGTCAGCGTAAAAACGCCACGATTTCATCGTCACTGAACGGCCAATCCAGCTCCGCGCCAGTGTCGACCCGCCGCAGTACCGGAATGCGCAAGCTGTACTTTTCGAACCACGATTCGTCTTCGGCGATGTCCACCAGTTCCACCAGCAGACCATGCTCGACAAGAGGCATCAGCTCGGCTTCGGCGACTTCACACAGATGACACCCGAGGGTGCCGAACAGCTGACATTCAGGAGGCATGACGGCATTACCGCAAAACAAGTGAGCCCATTCTAGGACGGTGCCGAACCCTCGTCGACCCGCCACCGCCCAAAGGATGCAACGCTGCTGGCGCAAAATCCTGACGCAAATCATTCGGCGCAAATTGCAATTGCGTCATCCTCGCGGACTTTTTGCCTCTACGCTTCAGAGGCCAACGCCCTGACAGCGGAGTGTCCCGTGTTTGCAAATCTGTTGATCATTCTCGCCTCGTCCCTGGTGGTGATTGCCCTGTTCCGGCGCCTGCGACTGCCACCGGTGCTGGGCTACCTGTGCGTGGGATTAATGGTCGGGCCGAACGCGTTCGACTGGGTCAACGAGAGCGAACATCTGCCGGATGTCGCTGAGCTGGGCGTAGTGTTCCTGCTGTTCTCGCTGGGCCTGGAGTTTTCCCTGTCGAAGATGATTGCGCTGCGTCAGGTGGTGTTTCGCCTCGGCAGTCAGCAGGTGCTCATCAGCACAGCCTTGCTCGGCACACTGTTGATGGGGCTGGGCATGCCGATGATGCCAGCGCTGTTGCTCGGTGCCGGTCTATCGCTGTCATCCACGGCGATTGTGACCAAGGAGCTGGGCAGTCTCGGTGAAGTGTTCAGCAGCCACGGCCAGAACGCGGTCGGCGTGCTGTTGTTTCAGGACGTCGTCGCAGTGTTGCTGCTGACACTGGTGCCCGTGTTCGCCGGGACCAGCGAGCAGCCCTGGTACTGGGCCTTGCCGTTGACCCTGGGCAAAACCGTGGTGCTGTTCTTCGGCCTGCTGCTCGCCAGTCGCTGGTTGCTGCCAAGGCTGTTTCATGAAGTGGCGGCGTCACGCTCGGCGGAGCTGTTCGTCCTGCTGGCACTGGTGATCGTGCTGCTCACCGCATGGCTCACGCACTTGTTGGGCCTGTCGCCAGCCCTCGGCGCCTTTCTGGCCGGCATGTTGCTCGGGGAGAGCCATTATCGGCACCAGATCGAAGCCGACATCCGGCCTTTTCGCGACATCCTGCTCGGCGTGTTCTTCGTCAGCATCGGCATGCTGATCGACCTGCAATTGTTCGTCAGTCACAGCCTGTTGATCATCGGCCTGACGCTGGGACTGATGTTGGTCAAGGGCATCGTGGTTGCGCTGCTGGTGAAGTGGCGTGGCAGCGACAGCGAAACCGCGTGGCGCAGCGGTCTGGCACTGGCCCAGGGCGGCGAATTCTGTTTTGCCTTGATGGCGCAGATGCAACAGAACAGTTTGCTGCCAGCCGAACCGGGTGCCCTGCTGCTCGCGGCGACGTTCTGTTCGATGCTGCTCACGCCGCTGCTTTTGCGCGCAGCGCCGCGCCTTGCCGCCGTGCTGCACCGCAAGCCCAATCAGGAAGCGCAGATCGAACAGATCAGCGCGCTCAACGCCGATCTCGACCAACATGTGGTGATCTGCGGCTACGGTCGCGTTGGCCAGTCCATCGGGCGCTTCATGGGCAATGCCGGGCAAGCCTATGTCGCGCTGGACAACGACCCGGTACGGGTACAGGAAGCCGCTAGCGGGGAAAGCGACGTGCATTACGGCGACTCGGCGCGTGGCGACCTGCTTACTGCCGTCGGCCTGCTACGCGCGAGGCTGCTGGTGATTGCCGTGGATCAAAGTGATGTGGCGTTGCGCATCCTCCGCGAAGCGCGCCGACTCAACCCACAGGTGCCGATCCTGGTGCGCACCCGTGACGACAGCCAATCGGCCGAGCTCAGAGCCGCCGGCGCCACCGAGGTGGTGCCGGAGCTTCTGGAGTCGAGCCTGATGCTCGCTTCACACGCACTGATCATGCTTGGCCTGCCAGCGCATCAGGTGCAGGAGAAAGTCGATCAGGTGCGCATCGATCGCTATCGCCTCCTCCACGGTTTCTACCCCGGAGCCAATGATGAGGAAATCTAGTCCTGACTCACCGCGCCGATCTTGTGCAGCGACAGGTCGGCGCCGTAATACTCTTGTTCCTGACTCAGGCGCAGCCCATGCAGAGCCTTGATCGCGCCGTAAACTACAAAGCCGCCGACCAGCGCCACCACGACGCCGAGCACGGTGCCGATCACCTGGCTGATCAGACTCACCCCGCCCAGACCTCCCAGCGCAGTCTGGCCGAAAATGCCGCAGGCAATTGCGCCCCACACGCCACACACGCCGTGCAGCGGCCATACGCCGAGGACGTCATCGATGTGCCATTTGACTTGAGCAGCGGTAAAGCACCAGACAAACAAGGCTCCGGCAATTGCCCCCGTCACCAGTGCGCCGACCGGGTGCATCAGGTCGGACCCGGCGCAGATCGCCACCAGACCGGCCAACGGGCCGTTGTGCAGAAAGCCCGGGTCATTGCGCCCGACGATCAACGCCGCAACGGTGCCGCCGACCATGGCGATCAGCGAGTTGACGGCGACCAGGCCACTGACACCTTGCAACGTCTGCGCGCTCATCACGTTGAAGCCGAACCAGCCGACAATCAGGATCCACGAGCCCAGTGCCAGAAACGGGATGCTCGATGGCGCAAATGCGACCAGCCGACCATCGCGATAACGACCATTGCGCGGCCCGAGCAACAACACGGCGGCCAACGCCAGCCAACCGCCCATGGCGTGCACCACCACCGAGCCTGCGAAGTCGTGGAATGCGGCGCCAAACTTCGCCGCCAGCCAGCCTTGCAGGCCGAAGTTGCCGTTCCAGACCAGGCCCTCGAAAAACGGATAGATGAACGCCACGATCAGCGCCGTCGCGCACAGCTGCGGGACGAAACGCGCGCGCTCGGCAATACCGCCGGAAATGATCGCCGGGATCGCGGCAGCGAAGGTCAGCAGAAAGAAAAACTTCACCAGTCCATAGCCATGGTCGGCGCTGAGCACCGCGGCGGGTTGCATGAAGGTCACGCCATAGGAGATCCAATAGCCTATAAAGAAATAGGCCAGGGTCGAGACGGCGAAATCGCTGAGGATTTTCGACAGTGCGTTGACCTGATTCTTCTGCCGGACCGTGCCGACCTCCAGAAAGGCGAAACCGGCGTGCATCGCCAGTACCATCACCGCACCGATCAGAATGAACAACGTGTTGGAACTGTGAACCAGCGTGTCCACAGCGCTTTGCAGATTTTCCATGAGGAGGCAGACCTGAAGGCTAAAAAGGCACCAAAGCGGTTCATGGGGACATTTCATGCACCAAGTTGCGCCCCGTCAGTCATCCATCCACAAATGGGATGAACTGATGTGGCGCACTGTTGATGTCCGATCACGAACCGCAAGCAGATGAATTGGATTTTTTCGCCCGGCAACAGCGCACGGGTACCAAGCGACGCACCACGACACAGCAAAAGTTGTACCAGGCATTTGCACTGAACCTTCACGCAAGGCTCATACTCGAACGCTTCAAAGCCACCTACGGAGATCCACCAATGGCCAGCATCAAGGCAAAGACTGCTCAAGAAATCCTGATGAACGACTTCCAGACTCTGGTTGCCGACACCGAACGCTTGCTCGAGCACACCAAGACCCTCGCTGGCGATCAGGCCGATGAGCTGCGCGCCCAGATTCATGACAGCCTGCTGCGCGCCCGCGAGACCCTGAAAGTGACTGAAGACACTCTGCGCGAACGCGGTCAGGCGGCGGTCACCGCTACTGAAGACTATGTGTCCGCCAACCCATGGCAATCGGTGGGCATCGCTGCCGGCGTCGGTTTCCTGATTGGCCTGCTGGCTACTCGGCGCTGATCATGTCGATCGGTGAATCCGGCCCGACTGCGGGCACCGCCTCCTCCACGCGTCGTCTCGGCGCCGCCGTTCTGGGCCTGCTGCACAGTCATGTCGAGTTGTTCGGCATCGAATTGCAGGAGCAGAAATCACGCACCGTCAGCCTGCTGCTGTTTGCCGGTCTGGCGCTGGTGTTTGCCCTGCTATTGCTGGTGGGCCTGTCGACGCTGGTGATGATCATCTTCTGGGACACCTACCGTCTGGCGGCGATCATCGGCCTGTGCGTGTTCTACACGCTGGCGTCGATCTTCTGCGGCCTGCGCCTCAAAGCGGCGATTTTCGACGAGTCCTCGCCTTTCCACGGCACGCTCGAAGAGCTGGCCAACGACCGGGAGCGCCTGCTGCCATGAGCCTGCCTGAACTTCCGCACAACAGCTCGCGCCGGGAAATGCGCAAGGCCCTGATCCGCCTGCGCATGGAAATGCACCGTCAGGAAATCCGCCACGAAACCGCGCAAGTGCTGCAACCCTTGCAGCGCATGCGTGGCATGAAGCAGAACGTGCAGGACGGTTTCGGCATCAAGCATGCGCCGTTGTGGGGCGTGGCGGCGGTAACGCTGCTGGGTTTCCTCACCGGCAAAGGCTCGAAACGCAGCGGCGGTGGCGGTCTGACCCGACTGCTGCGTCTCGGCACCACACTCGGACCGCTGATCAAACTGGTCATGCACAGCTCGGGCAAACGCTGAGTCGGTGTCTCTGGCTACAATCTTGCAATAGCGCCGGGGTGAATCTCCTTATCGGGGGATTCAATCCCGCGTGCCTATCCGGCAAACGCGGCCAACAAACAATAAGATTAAGGACTTGCCGTGATCGACGGGCAACCGCTCGCCTGCTTTCAGCCTTTCATTGACACCGCCACCGGACGCATTGCAGGCGTCGAAGCACTCGGCCGCTTGCGTCACGGCGATGGTCAGTTGACCTCGGTCGGGCCGTTATTCGCCGATCCGCGCACCCCGGCCACGGCCCTGCGTCGTCTCGACCGGCAGATCCGTGATCATGCCTTGAGCCGCCTGCATGAGGCACCGCCAGAATGGTTTCTCAGCCTCAACATGTCGCCGCGCTGGATCAGTCGCCTGCGTGCGGATCAGGCCTTGCCCAGTCTCAAGCAGTTCGCCCGGAACAAGGTTGATCCGCAGCGCATCGTGTTCGAAATCACCGAGCTGGGTGGCAACAGCGAACGTTTGTCACAGGTGGTCGGACGCTACCGCGACGCAGGCGCAAGAATCGCCATCGATGATTTCGGCGCTGGTTATTCGCAGCTGGATCGGGTGCTAGCCCTGCAACCGGACATTCTCAAGCTCGACATGCGCCTGTTCCAGGCAGCGGCCCTTGGTGGCCCGAGCAGCGATGTGGTCAAAGCACTTGCGCAAATGGCCGAGAAAACCGGCTGCTGGATCATCGCTGAAGGTGTCGAAACCGAAGCGCAGCTCAATTTCGCTCTGGAATGCGGCTCGCGCTACGTGCAGGGTTTTCTCTTCGCCCGTGCGCAGGAAGATTTCTTCGCTTCGGATGCTTTCGTCGCGCACTTCGCTCAACTGCGCCAGCGCTATGTGAAGCAGAAACTCAGCGAGCGCGGACGGCTGATGCAGATGCGCCAGCAGCTCAGTGAGTTGATGGCGATTCTGCAGCAATGGGCGCAGGCCCGCGCTCCGCTCAGCGCACTGCCAAAGCTGCAGGCGTTTCCCTGGCTGTTGCGCTTTTATCAATGTGATCGTCACGGCACGCAACTGACGCCCAATCTGGAATGGCGACACGACGGCTGGTTCGCCGATGATCGCTACCTGGGGCACAACTGGTCGTGGCGACCCTACTTCTATCATCTGCTCGCCGAAGGCTGGGAAGAACGCCGCCTGACCCTGTCGAGTACTTATCGCGATGCCACCAGCAACCAGTATTGCCTGACCGCCGGGCAGTTCTTCGATAACGGTGAACGCTTGCTGTTGATCGATATCGATGCGGCGGGCCTGTAGTTCTGCTTGCAGGCACGGGGCCGAACCGGGAAGCTAGGGCGATCAGTCACCAGACGGAGAGAATCAGCCTTGGATTGGCCTACCCTGCTCAACCGCGAACGCCTCGGCAAGCCGCTGCACAGCCCGCAAGAACTTGGCCGCAGCCCTTTTCACAAAGACCATGACCGCATCATTTTCTCCGGTGCCTTCCGCCGCCTCGGGCGCAAGACCCAAGTGCACCCGGTCACCAGCAACGATCACATTCACACGCGCCTGACCCACTCGCTGGAAGTCAGTTGCGTCGGCCGGTCGCTGGGCATGCGCGTCGGCGAAACCCTGCGCAGCGCGCTGCCGGAATGGTGCGACCCCGCCGACCTCGGCATGGTGGTGCAGTCGGCCTGCCTGGCTCACGACATCGGTAACCCGCCGTTCGGCCATTCCGGCGAAGACGCCATTCGCCACTGGTTTCAACAAGCCGCCGGGCGCGGCTGGCTCGATGGCATGAGCGAAGCCGAGCGCGGTGACTTCCTCAATTTCGAGGGCAATGCTCAAGGCTTTCGCGTGCTGACACAGTTGGAATATCACCAGTTCGATGGCGGCACCCGCCTGACCTACGCGACGCTGGGTACCTATCTGAAGTACCCGTGGACCGCGCGCCACGCTGACTCCCTTGGCTACAAGAAACACAAGTTCGGCTGCTACCAGAGCGAACTGCCGCTGCTCGAACAGATCGCTCACAAGCTCGGCCTGCCACAACTGGAAGATCAGCGCTGGGCACGCCATCCATTGGTGTATCTGATGGAGGCAGCCGACGACATCTGCTATGCGCTGATCGATCTCGAAGACGGTCTGGAGATGGAGCTCCTAGAATACGCCGAAGTCGAATCGCTGCTGCTCGGACTGGTCGGTGACGACCTGCCGGAAACCTATCGCCAGCTCGGCCCGCAGGATTCACGGCGGCGCAAGCTGGCGATCCTGCGCGGCAAGGCCATCGAGCACTTGACCAACGCAGCGGCGCGGGCCTTTGTCGAACAACAGGAAGCCCTGCTTGCGGGCACGCTGCACGGCGATCTGGTCGAACACATGCACGGGCCGGCGAAACGCTGCGTGTTGAACGCCAAGGACATTGCCCGCAAGAAAATCTTTCAGGACAAGCGCAAGACCTTGCACGAAATCGGCGCGTATACGACGCTGGAAATCCTGCTCAATTCGTTCTGCGGCGCCGCGCTGGAGCAACACAACGGCCGCACGCCGTCGTTCAAGAGTCGGCGCATCCTCGATCTGCTCGGTAATAACGCCCCGGACCCGCGGGGGTCGTTGCACAGCTCGTTTCTGCGCATGATCGATTTCATCGCCGGCATGACCGACAGCTATGCCAGCGACATGGCGCTGGAAATGACCGGCCGCTCCAGCCACTGAGTCTGCTGCATCCAGTCGGGCGGGCACCATGACCGACTGGATACAACCAGCTGCCCCCCGCGATCATTCGGAAAACGCCGTGCTGGCCAGGGCAGCGCGTGAGCTGATATCGGAAAAGATAAACACCACGACGGCGCACTGTTAAACCCATATTTAAACACTTGCAAAAATTATCAAAGCCCAACACTTGCAAACTCTGACAAGCCAACAGTGAAGTCCTGCCAACCCTGCACTTCCTTACGTCAAACCTAATTTTAACGTAGTCCCTTTCCTTATTACGCGTAGGACTAATCCTATAAGGTAGTCACGACACTGCCAGTCCATGCGAGTGCTCACGCATCTGAGCTAAGGTGCGCGCTTTATTCATGCTTGCATGGGACTCTATTTATGAACTCCGTTTTTATTGTGGACGACCATCCGGTTATCCGTCTCGCCGTCCGAATGCTGCTGGAACATGAAGGCTATAAGGTCGTCGGTGAATCCGATAACGGTGTCGATGCCATGCAAATGGTCCGCGAATGCATGCCTGACCTGGTCATCCTGGATGTCAGCATTCCCAAGCTGGACGGCCTCGAAGTGCTGGCCCGCTTCAACACCATGGGTTCGAATTTCAAAATCCTCATTCTGACCGCGCAATGTCCAACGCTGTTCGGGATTCGCTGCATGCAGTCCGGTGCCTCCGGTTATGTCTGTAAACAGGAAGATCTGAGCGAACTGGTCAGCGCAATCAAAGCGGTACTCTCCGGTTATAACTACTTCCCCAGCCAGGCACTTAATCCGGTGCGCTGTGACGACATCCGTTATGTCGAACTTGAATTATTCAAATCCGTCAATGATCGCGAATTGATGGTGCTGCAGTTATTTGCCCAGGGCCGTACCAATAAAGAAATTGCCAAGGGCATGTTCCTAAGTAACAAGACGGTGAGCACGTATAAAAAACGCCTGATGCAAAAACTCAAGGCCAGATCCCTTGTAGAACTTATCGAGATGGCCAAACGCAACGCTCTTGTGTGAGACCCTACATGCCCAGCCGTTTAAAGGACTATCTAATCGCCTGGAGCGCAGGTCTGTGCCTGAGCGCCAACGCATCTGCCATGCCAGGCGTCTCACCGGACTACGCCTTGCTCAGTCGCTCGGCCAGCGAAGCCGTCCAGGTTGTCTTGCAGCCTGCTCAGCGGCAATGGCTGCAGAGTCGCAGCGAACTGGTGCTGGGAACCTCTGCACCTGACTACCCGCCATTCGACATGACCGTGAGCGGCAAGGACTACGAAGGACTCACCGCCGACTACGCGGGCATCCTCGGCCAGGCCACCGGCTTACCGATCAGGGTGCAACGTTTCCCCTCCCGCGACGCTGCCATTCGCGCCTTGGTCGACGGCCAGATCGACCTGCTCGGCACAGCCAACGGCTACGAAGCGGGCAACGCCAATCTCGCGTTCTCCAGACCTTACGCGGTCGATCAGCCAGTACTGGTGACCCGCGAGGATGAAACCCGCTCTCTGACCGAGGGTCTGGCCGGGCTGCGCCTGAGCATGGTTTATCACTACTTGCCACTGCCCGAGATCAGAGCGCTGTATCCCAAGGCGCTCATTACCTGTTATCCGTCCTACCAGAATGCAATCAACGCCGTGGCGTTCGACCAGGCCGATGTGTTTCTCGGCGATACCCTTTCCACCCACTACATGATCAACAAGGGTTATCTGAACAATGTCCGCATGGCCAACTTCGGCAAGCAGGAAGCGCAAGGGTTCAGCTTCGCCGTAAGGCGCAGCAATCCGCAACTGCTGGCCATTGTCGACACGGTGCTAGATGCCATTCCGGGCAGCCAGCGCGACGAAATCGGCAAACGCTGGAGCGCTGGCAGCGACTTGCTGCTCACCGACCGAAAACTGCAGTTGACCCATCGCGAGGAGAGCTGGCTCAAGCAGCATCCCGTAGTCAGCGTAGTGGTCAATGAAGCGTTCGCACCGTTGACCTTCTTCGACAGCGCCGGCAACTTTCGGGGCATCAGCGCCGATCTGCTCGAACTCATTCGCTTGCGCACCGGCCTGCGTTTCGAAATTCAGCGCAGTCGCAACGATGCGGAAATGATCAAACAGATCGACAACCACAAAGCCGATCTGATCGCCGCGCTGCTGCCCAGTGCCGAACGCGAAAAAACCCTGAGTTTCAGCCGGCCCTACCTTGAAAATTCCTACGTGCTGCTGACCCGCAAAAGCGCCGACGGCCCGACCAACCTGGCACAACTCAAAGGCAAGCGGCTGGCGATCGCCCAAGGCAATCCACTGGTCGATTACTTGCGGGAAGACTTCCCGGGCATTGAAGTGATCGAAACGCCCGACAGTTTCAGCGCGGTGTCGATGCTGGCTGAAAACCATGTCGACGGCGCCGTGAACTCACTGGTGATCGCCAACTACTTCATTTCATCGCGCATCTTTGCCCGGCCATTGCAGATCACCACCACCATCGGTACCGGTCAGGCCGCGTTTTCGCTGGCAACCGCCCGTGACAACAGCGAGCTCTCCTCGATCATCAACAAGGCACTGCTGAGCATTGCTCCGGAAGAACTGGGTGTGATCAACGGTCGCTGGCGTGGTTACTCCACCGCATCGCAGAACATCTGGCAAAACTATCAGCGCCTGTTCTATCAAGTCATCGCTGCCGCCGGCCTGATCCTGCTGCTGTTACTGACCTGGAACGCCTACATGCGCCATCAGATCAAACAGCGCCGCGCCGCCGAGCGCGCGTTGAACGATCAACTGGAGTTCATGCGATCTCTGGTCAACGGCACGCCGCATCCGATCTACGTGCGGGATCGCCAGGGTCTGCTGCAAAGTTGCAATGACAGCTATCTCCAGGCGTTCAACGCCAAGCGTGAGGACATCCTTGGCAAAGGGGTGATGCAGGGCACAGTGAGCAATGCTTTCGAGGCCCAGGCCTTCCACGCCGATTACCAGAGAGTCATCGCCGAAGGTACTGCGCTGATACTCGACCGCCCCCTGCACATCGGCAACCGCCGTCTGACGATTTACCACTGGATCCTTCCCTACCGCGACTCCAGCGGCGACGTCCAGGGCATCATCGGCGGCTGGATCGATATCAGTGAACGCCGTCAGTTGTTCGAGGAACTGCGCGCGGCCAAGGAGCAGGCAGACGAGGCAAACCGGGCCAAGAGCACGTTTCTGGCGACCATGAGCCATGAAATCCGTACACCGATGAACGCCGTGATCGGCATGCTCGAGCTGACCCTCAAACGCATCGAGCCCCAGCATCCGGATCGAGCGTCCATCGACACGGCGTACCATTCGGCGAAGGATCTGTTGGGGTTGATTGGCGATATTCTCGACATCGCCCGCATCGAATCCGGGCGACTGAGCCTGTGTCCGGACTGGATCAACCTGGTCGACACGGTGACATCCGTGGCGCGCATCTTCGACGGTCTCGCCCGGCAGAAAAACCTCGCCCTGCAAGTCGTCTTCAATCCGCCTGACCCGGCCGTGGAGGTGCATCTGGATCCGCTGCGCTTCAAGCAGGTGCTGTCCAATCTGGTCAGCAATGCCATCAAATTCACCGACCACGGCCACGTGCGGATTACCCTGGACTTGATGACATCGGACGCAACCGGACGGGCTCTGATGCAATTGACCGTGCAGGACAGCGGTGTCGGGATCAGCGCCGAAGATCAACAGCGCCTGTTCGAACCGTTTGCCCAGGCACAAAATGGCAGTCGCCAGGCCACAAGCGGCGCCGGGCTGGGGCTGGTCATCAGTCGCAATCTGTGTGAAATGATGGGCGGGCAACTGCAGCTCAACAGCCAGCCGGAACTGGGCACTCAGGTCTGCGTGTCCCTGCCATTGCAAATCCGCCCGGCAACGACACACCCAGCGAAAAGCGAGCTGGCGATCAAACCTGCAACGACGCCCCTGCATGTCCTTGTGGTCGACGACCATCCCGCCAACCGTTTGCTGATGTGCCAGCAGCTCGAGTTTCTCGGTCACCGCTTCAGCATCGCCGAAGATGGCCGCAGCGGCCTGGAACTGTGGCAGGCAGAGCATTTCGATCTGGTGATTGCCGACTGCAACATGCCCGTGATGAACGGATATGAGCTGACTCGCGCCATCCGCCAGTTCGAGCTGCAAAATCGTCGTCCGCCGTGCACCGTGCTGGGTTTCACGGCCAACGCCCAGCCAGAGGAAGTCCAGCGCTGCAAACTCGCCGGCATGAACGATTGCCTGTTCAAGCCACTGAGCCTGACCCTGCTCGGACAGTGGATCGACGGGATCACGCCAGCGTCTCCCGCATCGGTGTTCGACCTGCAGAGTTTGTGCCTGCTGACCGGCAGCAACCCGGCGCAGACACGCCGCTTGCTGGTGGAGCTGCTCAAAAGCAGCCGCCTCGACCGCCAGGAACTGCTCACTCTTTCGCCTGCCGATGATCGCGAAGGACTGACAGTAGTCGCCCACAAGATCAAGGGCGCGGCACGCATCGCCCAGGCATCGCGGCTGATCGAATGTTGCGATGCCCTCGAGGACGCTTGCCAGCAAGCGCTTCCCTCGCTGGAGATTGGCCGCCGATGGCAAGCAACCAGTCAGGCGATGCTCGAACTGGAGCAAGCCCTGCAACATCAATTGGCATTGGCCGACCAAGGCACAGTGAGCGAGTCTTAACTATGCTTGGAGCTGAGCAGTGAGTTAAACATTCATGGAGAGCCTGCAATGCCCAGCCCACTGCGCCCCGAGCAGCGCCGCTTGCCGCTGCACGTGCACATCAGCGTCATGTTCACTTTTCTTTTGTTGCTGACGGGCGTAGTGCTCGGCCTGTTCAATTACCGCCAGACCACGCAGATCATTCTGTCGAGCAGCGAGAAACTGTTCGATCGCATCGAACAGGATGTGCGCGATGACCTGCAGGCGACTTACCAGCCGATCCGCCATCTGTTGAGCCTGCTGGCAGATACCCCGGCGGCCCAGTCTGCTGATCTTGAGCATCGCCTGCCCTTGCTCAAGCCCTTCAGCCAGTCATTGGTCGACAACCCGGCGCTGGCTTCGCTGTATCTGGGTTACGCCAATGGCGACTTTTTCATGGTGCGGGCGCTGCGCACGGCGGCGCTCAAGGCCCAGTTGCAGGCGCCGGACACGGCGGTGTATCAGGTGTGGAGCATCGAGCACGATCCCCAAGGCGCCATACGCTCGCAATCACTGTTCTTTGATCAGGCCCTGACCCCGATCAGCCGCCGCGATCATCCGCAGGACGCCTACGATCCACGCAACCGGAACTGGTTCAGCGACGCCCTGCAACAGGCCGGGCAGATCACCACCGAACCCTACGTATTTTTCTCCACTCACAATGTCGGCACCACGCTGGCCCGGCGCAGCGGCGAGAACGCCGTGATTGGCGCCGACCTGACCCTCGCTTCGCTGTCGACCGCCCTTGGCAGGCACCGGGTCACGCCCTCTACAGAAATCGCGTTGTACGACACCGACGGCAATGCCGTGGCCTACCCCGACAGCCATCGCCTGATCGTCGACGATCGCTCGGCGCGGCTGGCCCGAGCGGCCGATCTGAGCCCCGAGCTGAACGCGCTTTTCAGCGCAGGAGATATTGGCAAGCGCCTGCAGGTGAACGGCCGGCAATGGATCGTCGCCCGTACCGGCATTGAGGAAGGTGGGCCAAAAGGTCTGCAACTGGCGCTGCTGGTGCCGGAAGATGAATTGCTGGCCGACGCTTTCCGCCTGCGCTGGCAAGGCGCGCTCATCACCCTGGCGATCTTGCTGCTGTGCCTGCCACTGGGCTGGGTGACTTCGCGGATCCTCGTCAAACCGCTGCATGCATTGGTCAAGGAAGCCGATGCCATTCGCAGCTTCGACTTCAACTTCCCACTGACCCGCCGCTCAGCCGTGCTGGAAATCGACCGATTGAGCCTGTCCATGGCGCGGATGAAGGACACCCTGGGCAGTTTCTTCCGGATCACCGACAGCCTGTGTGCCGAAACACGCTTCGCCCCGTTGCTTGAACGAGTGCTCTTCGAAACCGTGCAAATCGCCCAGGCTCAGGCCGGCCTGATCTATCTGCGTGAAGCCGACGGTGCCCGCATGGAACCTTATGGGCTGATCATCGATGGCGTGCCGCAAGCACTGGAGGCATTTGACATTCAGGGCCGTGAGCTGCATGAAAACAGCGGGCCGGCGTGGTTCGAACAATTGGCCAGCGCCAACAATACCGTCAGCCATCTGGGCTTCGATCAGGCTGGCGACTTGCAGAAAATCCTCCTGGCGATGCAGTCGCCACGCATCCACCTCATTGGTATCCGCCTGCACAACCAGCATGACGAAACCATCGGCCTGCTGATTCTGCTGGTCGATGACAGCGGTGCGCCGAGCGATCTGGAAAAACTGCGGCCGGACCGCATCGCCTTTCTGCAGGCGGTGTCCGGCGCGGCGGCGGTGAGCATCGAAAGCCAGCGCCTGCAGGCCCGGCAGAAACAATTGCTCGATGCTTTCATCCAGCTGCTCGCCAGCGCGATCGACGCCAAGAGCCCGTACACCGGCGGCCACTGCCAGCGAGTACCGGAACTGACGCTGATGCTTGCCCAGGCTGCCGCCGCCAGCCAGGCGCCGGCGTTCAGTGCCTATCAGCCCAGTGAGGATGAATGGGAGGCGTTGCACATCGCCGCGTGGCTGCACGATTGCGGCAAGGTCACGACGCCGGAATACGTGGTCGACAAAGCCACCAAACTTGAAACCATCAACGACCGCATCCACGAAATCCGTACGCGTTTCGAAGTGCTCAAGCGTGATGTCTGGATCAACTACTGGCAGACATTGGCGAACGGTGCAGACGACGCTGCGCTGGCCCGCTCGCGTGACCTTGAGTTGATGACGCTGGACGACGATTTTGCCTTTGTCGCCCGCTGCAATCTCGGTGGCGAGGCCATGGCCGAGGCTGATCTGCAACGCCTTGACCAGATCGCGCTACGCCCCTGGCTGCGCACGCTTGACGATCGCCTTGGTGTGTCATGGGAAGAACACCGCCGCCAGGCGAAAACGCCTGCGCCCACGCTGCCCGTCAGCGAAAGACTGCTGGCCGACAAACCCGAGCATCTGATCGAACGCGACCCGAACGAACTGATCCCGGAAGACAATCCCTGGGGTTTCAAACTCGATGTGCCCGCATACAAGTACAACCGCGGCGAGCTCTACAACCTGAAGATCGCCCGGGGCACGCTGACCCGCGAAGAGCGCTACATCATCAATCACCACATGGTGCAGACGATCATGATGCTCAGCCGCCTGCCCTTCCCCGGCCACCTCGACAGCATCGCCGAGATCGCTGGCGGCCATCACGAAAAAATGGACGGCACCGGCTACCCGAAACGGCTGAAGCGCGAGCAGATGAGCCTGCCGGCGCGGATGATGGCGATTGCCGATATTTTCGAAGCGCTGACCGCCGCCGATCGCCCTTACAAGAAAGCCAAATCGTTGAGCGAGGCGCTCGGGATCATGGCGACCATGTGCCGCGAAGCGCACATTGACGCGACGCTGTTCGGCCTGTTCATCAACGAGGGGGTGTACATGCAGTACGCGACGCGGTTTCTCGATCCCGCGCAAATCGACAGCGTGGACACGGCCAGCCTGTTGCACAAGGCTGGCCTCAGCGGTTGATCAGCAGTCGGTCAGGCGCAGGAAAATCGCTGCCAGCTGCTCGATCCCGGCCTGGTCTGCGGCGCCGAAACGCGCCAGCTTCGGGCTGTCGAGGTCAAGCACGCCAATCAGGCGACCGTCCTTGACCAACGGCACCACCAACTCACTGTTGGACGCGCTGTCGCAGGCGATGTGGCCGGGGAAGGCATGCACATCTTCGACGCGCTGAGTCTGCAGACTGGCAGCCGCCGCGCCACACACACCACGCCCGAACGGAATGCGCACGCACGCGATCTGGCCTTGAAACGGGCCGAGCACCAGCTCTTCGTTGCGGTTGAGGTAGAAGCCGGCCCAGTTCAGATCATCGAGTTGGTTGAACAGGAACGCGGAAAACTGCGCGGCATTGGCGATGAAATCGCGCTCGTCCGCCAGCAGCGACTCCAGTTGGGCAGCCAACATACCGTAGCCTTCGAGGCCCTGGCCGCTGTGTTGCAAATCAATCATGCCTTGTGCTCCAGCAATTTCAGTCCCACCCAGTACCGGGCGAATTGATACGCGCAACGTCCGTTGCGATTACCGCGGCCGGTGGCCCAGCGCACGGCGAGAATGTCCAGTGCTTCGTCGCGCTGCCAGCTCAGGCCGGCCTTGGCGGCCAACTGGCCGATCCAGTGTTCGACGACATTGAGGAAGTGTTCCTGGGTAAACGGATAGAACGACAGCCACAGACCGAAGCGGTCCGACAGGGCGATCTTGTCTTCCACCGCTTCGCTGGGGTGCAGTTCGCCGTCGACGCGCTTCCAGTTTTCGTTGTCGCTTTCCTTTTCCGGCACCAGGTGGCGGCGGTTGGAAGTGGCGTACAGCAAGACGTTGTCGGGGGCCTGCTCGAGCGAACCGTCAAGCACGCTTTTCAGCACGCGGTAGTCGCCTTCGCCGGATTCGAACGACAAGTCATCACAGAACAGCACGAAACGTTGCGGCAATTTGGCGACCTGCTCGACCACCCGTGGCAAGTCCGCCAGATGATCGCGCTCGATCTCGATCAGACGCAGGCCCGCGCCGGCATGCTCGGCCAGCAACGCCCGTACCAGCGAGGACTTGCCAGTGCCGCGCGAGCCCCACAGCAAAGCGTGGTTGGCCGGCATGCCATCGAGAAACTGTTGCGTGTTGCGGCCCAATTGCTCCAACTGACGGTCGACGCCGATCAGGTCCGACAGGCGCATGTCCAGGCTGACTTCCAGCGGCAGCAGATAACCGCTGCGCCCGTCACGCTGCCAGCGCGCCGCCAGACACGTATTCCAGTCAATGACAGGACGCGGTGCCGGCAACAGTGGTTCGATTCGCGCCAGAACCGACTCGGCGCGTTCAAGAAAAGCATTCAATCGGGAATCCACGTCTTCTCCTCGGGCACTTTCACAGTGATGATGACGATCCAGCGACCCTGCACAGATAGAATTGCCCGACCAAGCCTTGTTACAAGGCGATTCGGGAACCTCGGTATCCATACATGATCGACTATGCTTGAGCAGCGAAGGGAAACGGAAGTGGTTCAACACCTCATGGATATCAAATTCACCCACCGGCTGTCATACAAGCAAGCCAGGCTTACCGTGCTGGTCGGGTTCATTCTGGGCACCCTGCTCAGTCTGCTGCAGATCGGCATCGATTATGCCAGCGAAGACGCTTCCATCAACCGGGAAATCCTCGCCCTGCTGGAAATCAGCCACAACCCGGCCTCGCGCATCGCCTACAACATCGACGCCGAACTGGCGCAGGAACTCACCCTGGGCCTGCTGCGCTCGCCGGCGATCATCGCCGCGCAACTGATCGACAACAACGAGACCGTGCTGGCCAACGTCAAACGCCCGGAACTGCAGAGCAACTATCGGCTGATCAGCGACTTCCTGTTCGGCGCCAAGCGTCATTTCGAAGACCGCCTGTACCTCGACCACTTGCCCAACGAATCCCTCGGCGTCCTCAAGCTCGAAGTCGACACCTATGCCTTCGGCAGCCGTTTCCTGCGACGTGCAGAAGTCACCCTGCTCAATGGCTTCGCCCGCAGCCTGCTGCTGACCGGGATCCTGCTGGCGCTGTTCTACGTGATGCTGACCAAGCCGCTGGTGCGAGTCATCCGCGAACTCAGCGGCCGCGATCCACGCAGCGCCGAGCCGACCACGCTCGAGTGCCCCGCCGGCCACGGCAATGATGAAATCGGCGTACTGGTAAAAGTCGCCAATCAGCAATTCGAGAACATCGCCACGGAAATCCAGCAACGGCGTACAGCGGAAAACCGCCTGACCGAATACCTCGCGCAACTTGAAGACATCGTCTCGGCGCGCACCGCCGAGCTCAAGGCGATCAACGCCCGCCTCAGCCAGTCCAACGAAGAACTCGAAGTGGCGCGCCGCACGGCGCTGGACATGGCCGAAGCGCGTTCGGCCTTTCTGGCCAACATGAGCCATGAAATCCGCACGCCGCTCAACGGCTTGCTGGGGATGATCGCGCTGTCGCTGGACGGCCCGCTGAACGCCGAGCAGCAGCAACAATTGTCGATTGCCCACGACTCGGGCAAGGTGCTGGTGGAACTGCTCAACGACATTCTCGACCTGTCGAAATTCGACGCCGGGCAACTGGAGCTGGAAAACATCCCGTTCGATCTCGGCTCGCTGATCGAGGACACGGCCAATCTGCTCTCACAAAATGCTGCGCCGAGCGTTGAGCTGACCTGTTTGATCGAGCCGCACTTCCCGGCCCTGGTGCTGGGGGACCCGACGCGAGTGCGGCAGATTGTCAGCAACCTTTTGTCCAATGCGCTGAAATTCACCCGCTTCGGTCGGGTCGACGTGCGTTTGTCGGCGCACAAGCATGGCGTGCGCATCGAAGTCTGCGATACCGGCATCGGTATCGCCCAGGAAGCTCAGGTGAAAATCTTCCAGCCGTTCACTCAGGCCGGCGCTGGCATTACCCGTCAATACGGCGGCACCGGGCTGGGTCTGGCGCTGACGTACAACCTGTGCGAAGCCATGCAGGGCCGCTTGACCATCAGTTCCGAGAGCGGTTTCGGCAGCCAGTTCTGCGCCGATCTGCCCCTGCCAAGCCACACCCGCGCACTGGCGCCGGAGCCGTTACGCGGCAAGGTCCTGGCGATCACCGCCGCCAGCAGTGGTCTGGCAGAGCTGCTGAAAAGCCTGTTGCCGGTGTGGGGGCTGGAATACACGCAGCGCACCATCGATGACTCGCTGCTGGGCCTGAATCCTGACGTACTGATCACTGATTGCCCGGAGTGCCTGTTCGGTCTGCGCCCGAACATCACCGCACCGATTCTGCTGGTGACGGCTTACGGCAGTTTCCTGCCCAGCGAAGAAGCCGCCGCCCTCGCCCCCTTGCAGCAGCAAGCCCGGCCGCTGGCGCGCAACGCGCTCTATCAGCACCTGCGGCGGATTCTGCAACCGGATGTCGCCACCCTCAGTGAAACGCAAGCGGATGCCTCGCCGTCCACGCGTCGGGGCAAGGTGCTGCTGGTCGAGGACAACCCGGTCAACCAGTTGGTCGCCAAAGGCATGCTCGGCAAGCTAGGCTGCGATGTGGTGGTGGCGGGCCATGGCGCCGAGGCGCTGGACCAGCTGGAGTTTGCCGATTTCGATCTGGTGCTGATGGACTGCAACATGCCGGTGATGGATGGCTATGAAGCCAGTCGGCAGATTCGCCAGAGCGGACGCTGGCCGAATCTGCCGATCGTCGCGCTGACCGCCAATGCCATGTCCGAGGAGCGCGAACGCTGCCGCGCGGCCGGCATGAGCGATTATCTGGCCAAACCCTTTCGCCGCGAAGAACTCGCGGCGTTGCTCGATCAGTGGATGCCGACTACGTCAGCGCTTTGATCTGCCCCAGCAAGTGATCGAGGCCGGCGCGCAAGTCGTTGAGACGGTCGAGATCAACGCCGCTGTCGCATAACAGGCGCGCTTTCAGCGGCCCGACCTGTTCGCGCAATGCTGCGCCGACAGGCGTCAGGCTCAAATGCACCTCGCGTTCATCGCGCTCCGAGCGCCGACGCTGGACCAGATCGATGTGCTCCAGCCGCTTGAGCAACGGCGTCAACGTGCCCGAGTCCAGCGCCAGACGCTCACCGAGGGCTTTTACCGTCGGCTGCTCCGGTGCAGCGTCCTGCCACTCCCACAGCACCAGCATCGCCAGGTACTGCGGGTAAGTCAGGCCCAACTGATCAAGCATCGGCTTGTAGGCGCGAATCACTGCCCGCGAGGCTGCGTAAAGTTTGAAGCACAACTGGCTGTCGAGCTTCAGCGAATCAACCGCCAGGCTCATTTCAGCAGGGCTTCGATCTCGCCGCTCAGATCCTGCGGCTTGGTCGTCGGGGCGAAGCGCTTGACCAACTGGCCGTCCTTGCCAATCAGGAACTTGGTGAAGTTCCACTTGATGCCCTGCGAGCCGAGCACGCCCGGGGCGCGTTTCTTCAACTGCACGAACAGTGGATGAGCATCGGCGCCATTGACGTCGATCTTCTTGAACAGCGGGAAGCTGACGCCGAAATTCAGCTCGCAGAATTCGCTGATGGCGCCCTCAGTGCCCGGTTCCTGCTTGCCGAACTGGTTGCAGGGAAAGCCCAGCACCACCAGCCCCTGGTCCTTGTAGGTCTGCCAGAGCTCTTCGAGGCCTTTGTATTGCGGAGTGAAGCCACACTTGCTCGCCGTGTTGACCACCAGCACTGCTTTGCCAGCGAAGTCGGCGAGGGTCTTTTGCTCACCCTTGATGGTGGTGCAGGGGATATTCAGCAGGTTGTCGCTCATGAGATGGCTCCGCAATCGTGAGGAAAGGGCGAACATAACGAGCAATTGAATTGTGTGCAATTTAATTATTCGAAAAAAAGGCGACATCGCGTCGCCTGGTTCGGTTATTCGCGGGGCTCGAGATTCAGGCACACCGAGTTGATGCAGTACCGCAGGCCAGTCGGTGGCGGGCCATCCGGGAACACATGGCCAAGATGCGCATCGCAGCGCGCGCATTTCACTTCGGTGCGGATCATGCCGTGGCTGGTATCACGGATTTCGGTCATCGCGCTTTCGCCGATCGGCGCGTAGAAGCTCGGCCAGCCGCAACCGGAATCGAACTTGGTCGTGGAATCGAACAGTGGTTCATTGCAGCAGATGCAGTGGTAGACACCGTCGGTTTTGGTGTCGTTGTATTTGCCGGAGAACGGGCGCTCGGTGGCACTCAGACGGCAGACGTTGTACTGCTCGGGGTCGAGCATGGCTTTCCACTCTTCCAGGGTTTTCTGCAACTTTTCCATCATCACACCTCAGCGGCTGAAAAAGCCCGATCTGTACCTTTTCCACGGATCGGGCGGCACGTATGATTGCGCCTCGTCACGCGCCAGTCTGGCAGCCAGACCGGGCGCATTCAAACGGATTCTGAGCGCTCAAGCGACAGACCTCCGCCTGTGCGAAGACGCAGCAATCCCAGTACGGTTGTCCACTTGCCGCCTGGATCGTTCATTTTCGGGATCACATCGCCATGCAGTTCAGCAAATCGAACAAGCTCGCCAACGTCTGCTACGACATTCGCGGCCCGGTGCTCAAGCACGCCAAACGACTGGAAGAGGAAGGCCAGCGCATCCTCAAGCTGAACATCGGCAACCCGGCGCCGTTTGGTTTCGAAGCGCCGGACGAAATCCTCCAGGACGTGATCCGCAACCTGCCGACCGCGCAAGGCTACAGCGATTCCAAAGGCCTGTTCAGCGCGCGCAAGGCGGTGATGCAGTACTACCAGCAGAAACAGGTCGAGGGCGTCGGCATCGAAGACATCTACCTGGGCAACGGTGTTTCCGAACTGATCGTGATGTCGCTGCAGGCGCTGCTCAATAACGGCGACGAAGTGCTGGTGCCAGCGCCGGACTATCCGCTGTGGACCGCCGCCGTCAGCCTCGCCGGCGGGAATGCCGTGCATTACCTGTGCGATGAAGGCGCCGACTGGTTCCCGGACCTGGCCGACATCAAGGCCAAGATCACCCCGAACACCAAGGCCATGGTGATCATCAACCCGAACAACCCGACCGGTGCGGTGTACTCGAAGGAAGTGTTGCTGGGCATGCTGGAAATCGCCAGGGCGCACAACCTGGTGGTGTTCTCCGATGAAATCTACGACAAGATCCTGTATGACGATGCCGTGCACATCTGCACCGCTTCGCTGGCGCCGGACCTGCTCTGCCTGACCTTCAACGGCCTGTCGAAATCCTACCGCGTGGCCGGTTTCCGCTCCGGCTGGATCGCCATCTCCGGGCCGAAACACAACGCACAGAGCTACATCGAAGGCATCGACATGCTGGCCAACATGCGTCTGTGCGCCAACGTGCCGAGCCAGCACGCGATCCAGACCGCGCTGGGCGGTTACCAGAGCATCAACGATCTGGTCCTGCCCCAGGGCCGCCTGCTGGAACAGCGCAACCGCACCTGGGAACTGCTCAATGACATTCCCGGTGTCAGCTGCGTCAAGCCGATGGGCGCGCTGTACGCATTCCCGAAAATCGACCCGAAGGTCTGCCCGATCCACAACGACGAGAAATTCGTCCTCGACCTGCTGCTCTCCGAGAAGTTGCTGGTGGTGCAAGGTACGGCATTCAACTGGCCTTGGCCGGATCACTTCCGTGTCGTCACCCTGCCCCGCGTCGATGATCTGGAAATGGCCATCGGCCGTATCGGCAACTTCCTCAAGTCCTACCGCCAGTAATAGGCCAGCAGTGCGCAACGGATCAGCCGTTGCGTACTGTCTGATTCAGCAACACATCTTTGTTCCGCACCTTTGCAGCCCTTCTACACTTGCGATGCGAGGCGTGCAGACGTGTCCGACCTAATGGCAGCGGGGCGCGAAGCTGTGTCATCCGCATCGGAATTGAGGGTGGGAATTTTCTTTTTCCTCAGGAAACCGCTGTAGGACACAGTTTGAAATAGTCACTCGGTTGAATAGCCCGGTGCCGCACCTTATATACCCCGCAGTACGCTACATCTTTAGCTTGAGGAGAGTTCTACAACCATGATGCGCATCCTGCTGTTTTTGGCCACTAACCTGGCGGTCGTGCTGATAGCCAGCATCACCCTGAGCCTGTTCGGCTTCAACGGGTTCATGGCGGCCAACGGGGTCGATCTCGACCTCAGTCAGCTGCTGGTTTTCTGTGCGGTCTTTGGTTTCGCCGGCTCGCTGTTCTCGCTGTTCATCTCCAAGTGGATGGCGAAGATGAGCACCGGAACGCAAATCATCAGCCAGCCACGCACTCGTCATGAGCAATGGCTGCTGCAAACGGTCGAGCAACTGTCCCGCGAAGCCGGGATCAAGATGCCTGAAGTCGGGATTTTCCCGGCCTACGAGGCGAATGCCTTCGCCACCGGCTGGAACAAGAACGACGCGCTGGTCGCGGTCAGCCAGGGCCTGCTCGAGCGTTTCTCGCCCGATGAAGTGAAAGCCGTACTGGCCCACGAAATCGGTCACGTTGCCAACGGTGACATGGTTACGCTGGCACTGATCCAGGGCGTGGTGAACACCTTTGTGATGTTCTTCGCGCGGATCATCGGCAACTTCGTCGACAAGGTGATCTTCAAGAACGAAGAAGGCCAGGGCATCGCCTACTACGTCGCGACCATCTTCGCCGAACTGGTGCTGGGCATTCTCGCCAGTGCGATCGTCATGTGGTTCTCGCGCAAGCGCGAATTCCGTGCCGACGAAGCCGGCGCCCGCCTGGCCGGTACCAGCGCGATGATCGGCGCGCTGCAACGCTTGCGCGCCGAACAGGGCTTGCCGGTGCATATGCCCGACACCCTGAACGCCTTTGGCATCAACGGTGGCATCAAACAGGGCTTCGCCCGCATGTTCATGAGCCACCCGCCGCTGGAAGAGCGTATTGACGCCCTGCGTCGTCGCGGTTGATTTGATCGCACTGAAAAAGAAGGCCCGCAGTGATGCGGGCCTTTTTTTGTGTCCGACGATTATGCGCTGGCAGTGCCAACCCTTTCGCGAGCAGGCTCGCTCCCACCTTTGGAATGCATTCCCCTGTGGGAG